>CAYHNM010000072.1:0-6788 GCA_964357985.1 uncultured Nitrospira sp.
CGCTTCGAAATCGCCTTCCGGTCGAGTCCCCATCCGGTCGTGATTACCGAATTGGCCACGGGACGCTGCATCGAAGTCAACGACACGGCGTTACAGCTCTTTGGATTCCAGCGACACGAAGCGGTCGGGCACACGACCATCGCCATTGAGCTGTGGCCGAAGCCGGACGATCGGAGACGATTTGTCACGCAACTCCTGGCGCATGGCACCCTCCGAGGAGTGGAATTCACCTTCCAGACCAAAGACCGTCGCTTGCGGCACTGCCTGGTCTCGAGTGAATTGATCGAACTCAACGGGACGCGATGTATCCTCGCCGTCGGGACCGATGTCACGGAGAAGAAGGAAGCCGAAGCCGCTCTGCGGGAGAGCGAGGAACGCTGGCAGCGCTTCGTCGCCGACGCACCGGTGGGGCTGGTCGTCGTCGGCGCCGACAAACACATCCTGAGCGCCAACAAAGCTTTTTGCGCGCTCACGGGCTATTCCGAACAGGAAGTGATCAGCCATACCTACGCGCTCTACACGCATCCCGATGACCTGCCCAAGAATCTGCAGTTGACCGACGAGTTTTTCGCAGGACAGCGGCAGGCCTACACAGATGAAAAACGGTACATCCGGAAAAACGGCGACATCATCTGGGTATCCGACCGCGCGAGTCGTCTCACCGTTCACGGGCACGATACGCCGCTCTTGCTCGCCGTCGTAGAGGATATCACCGACCGCAAACAGGCCCTCGCGGATCGGGAACGGATCAGCCAGGATCTGCACGACAACCTTCTCCAATCCCTCTATGCCGTCGGCATGCAACTCGAAGCGGGGAGACTGCTGGTGGAGAAAGCCCCGCGCAAATCCAAACAGCATGTTACCCAAGCCATCCGGCAGTTGAACCATCTCGTCTTGGAAGTCCGGCAGTTCATCACCGATCTGACCCGCCGCACGGCGCCGACACAGGATTTCAGTGTGGCCCTGAACCAGCTCGTCGCCTCCTGCTCATCGGAAACTCGTACCGCGCCGGAGCTGGACCTCGATCCGACCGCACTCACCGCCGTCACCCCGGCGATCGGCGAGCAGTTGCTGAGCATTGCGCGGGAAGCCTTGAGCAACAGTGTCCGCCACGCCGGCGCGACACACCGTGCTGTCAGCCTCACGAAAACCGGCGGCTCCATCCGGTTGCGCGTCGCCGATGACGGCAAAGGCTTTGACCCCGGCCGCAAACGCCGCCGCGGCCACGGACTGGCCAATATGGCCGCACGGGCCAGAACCATCGGCGGGCAGTTCACACTCGACAGTGCGCCGGACCGCGGCACCTCGATCACGATCGACGTCCCCACAGGAGATCCCCATGCCGGCTAAAGCAAAATCCTCACCCATTCGTTTGCTGATCGTCGACGACCACGAGGTGGTTCGAATCGGGCTCGGCGCCGTGCTCGATCTGACGCCGGGCATGAAAGTCGTCGGCCAAGCCCGGAATAAGGCCGATGCCATCACGCAATGCCGTCGCACGAAGGCGGACGTCGTGCTGCTCGACATCCGCCTGCCGGACGGCAGCGGGATCGATGCCGCTCGCGACATCCTCTCGGCTTATCCGGAAACACGAGTCTTATTTTTGACCAGCTTCGCCGATGAGCACACCGTGCTCGAAGCCATTCTGTCCGGGGCGCAGGGATACCTCCTGAAGGACATTGCCTCCGCCGCGCTCGTCCGCGCCATCAAGACCGTCGCCTCAGGCCAAGCCCTCATGGATCCGCGGCTGACCACCCATACCCTGTCCTGGCTCAAGAGTTTGTCGGCCGAATCGGGACCGTCCAAGCGATCGCTGCTATCACCCCAAGAACAACGCATCCTCCCGCTCGTGGCCGAAGGGCTCACGAACAAAGAAATTGCCTTGCGCCTGGATCTGAGCGAGAAAACCGTAAAAAATTATCTCGCGAACATCTACTCGAAACTCCACATCGGACGGCGTTCCCAGGTCGCCGCCATGTACGCCGGAAGCTTCAAGGGCTCCATCCCTCCGCTGGCCTCCAAATCCTCGTAAGAAAGCCGCGCGACTGGGGCACGGAGTAGTGCTCCAATCTCCATCCGCCTCAAGATTCCCCCCTGGCACGCCGATACAGAAACGTCATTCGCTGACAGACGTACGGCTCACCCGTCTCCGCCATCCACCGTCCCGCACGAGTGCAGCCGCATCAAGTTTGCGCCTCCACCATCCGACAAAGACGTGGATCTCCGCATCGCAACGGTTCGGAGTCACGTGAGGGGTTGATGTTTGATCTATCCGCATTCCGTCTGCAGGACATGGCGCTCTGCAGCACGACCATCCGCCGGCTCGGAGAGGGCGCAACATCCATAGAAGACGTGGCCGACCGGATCACGCGCTTTCTCTACACCACTCTCACGACCGGACCGGATGAAAATCCGGCTTGTGTCCTCGTCCGCGCGTTCAAGACCCATCCTTACGAGCGCCTCGCCCCTGAGCTGCAAGCCCTCGCCGATGCCCGCCTGGGAGGAATACCGGCCTCACCAGGCATGAAATGCCTGACGCTGCTCGGCAGCACAGGCGCCGTCACGGGCTGGAATAATCCCGCACTGTCGAGCCGGTTTCGTGTCATCCCTTTGGCCGGGCCGGAGGCGCTGGCACAGCTGCCGATGTTCGCCCAATTGTTTGCCCAGTTCCACGTCAATGTGTCCGGCATTCAAAACACGTCCACCTCTCTCCTGCTGGATCAGCGCACGGCGGCGTTTAATGCCTTCCATGTGCCTCATGCCGTCAACAGTCCCTATGTTCCTGGACAACAGGACTTCGTCCTCCCATTTGGCGTGCAATCGGTCTTCGGCTGTGGTGGACTGCTGCCGACAGGCGCCATGTTCGCCCTCGTCCTCTTTGCCAAAATCCCGGTCTCCAAAGACACCGCCGACCTGTTCAGAACCATCGCGCTCTCGGTCAAACTAGCCCTCGCGCCGTTTGAACACACTCAACTGATCCTGCCGACGACAGCGGCCTCTTCCGATGCCGGCCATACACAAGCGCCCGTCACGCTCGCCGCCTTGCAAGACCGCGTCGCCACGCTCGAAGCCATTCTGACCTCGCAGGAACAGACCATCGAGGTCCAGTCACGCTGCCTCGAAGACACTCTGGCGGAGGCGGTCAAGCAGGGACAGAAACTGCAGAAACACAGTATGCGCTTTGAAACGCTCTCAGCCACCTCACCGGTCGGCATTTTCGAAACCGATGCCGAAGGAGCCTGCCTCTACACCAATGCAACGTGGCAGGCCATCTCAGGACTGACCCTCGCGGAAACTCTGGGTGACGGGTGGAGTCGAGCGATCTTGGATCAGGATCGCCACCGGGTGTGTGCAACGTGGGATCAGATCGCGCAGGCCGGCGGTGAATGTTCGCTGGAGTTCCGGATGCAACGACCTGACGGCACGATCCGCTGGGTCCATGCCCGGTCGCGCCCCTTGACGGATAAGGCCGGCCAGGTGACAGGCCATGTCGGCACGACGGAAGACATCACCGAACGCAAGCGGGTGGAAGAGGCGCTCCGTGAGAGCGAAACTCGGCTGCGAGAAGCCCAAGCTATGGCGCGCCTCGGCAATTGGGAACTGGATCTGGTGAACGACCGGCTGCTGTGGTCGGACGAAATCTTTCGGATCTTCGAGATCGACCAGGCGCAGTTCAGCGCCTCCTATGAAGCCTTCCTCAACGCCGTCCATCCCGACGACCGGGCGCTGGCGAATGATGCCTATACACAGTCGGTACAGAATCACACCCCCTATGAGATCGTGCATCGGCTGCAAATGGCAGACGGCCGGATCAAGTATGTGCAGGAACGCGGCAAGACGCACTATGATCGTGAGGGGCGGCCACAACGCTCCGTGGGCACGGTGCAGGACATCACCGAACGCCAACAAGCCGATGAGGCCCTGCGCCAAAGCGAGGAACATTTCCGCCTCACCCTTGACGTCGCTACCGACGGGTTTTGGGACTGGGATCTGCCCACACATCAAGCGTCATATAGTCCGCGGTGGATCCGCTTACTGGGCCTGGAGGATCATGACATCCCCCTGAACAACATGAACGATTGGAAGACCCGCGTCCATCCGGACGATCGCGCCATGGTCGAGCGCGCCTTGACCGATCACCTGGAGGGGCGGTCCTCCGGCTTTTCCGCCGAGCATCGGATTCGCCATCGCTCGGGAGCCTGGACATGGTTCGCCATGCGCGGGCAGATAACGCATCGCGACGAACAGGGACGCCCGGTGCGGATGATGGGAACCATGGTCGATATCACCGACCGAAAGAAGAGCGAGGCGGCGCGCTTCAGGCTCCAGCAGGCCATCAACCATGCCCAAGACGGCATGGCTCTGCTCGACGACGCCGGCGAGTACCTCTATATGAACCCGGCACACGCCGCGATTTATGGCTACATGGTCGACGAACTGCTCGGCCGCAGCTGGAAAGACCTCTACCATCCCGAGTGGGCAACCATGGTCGAACAGATGTATTTCCCCAGCCTGCACGCGGACGGCCAGTGGCAAGGCGAGGTGGTCGGGAAAAAGAAGTCCGGGGATGCCTTTCACCTCGATCTCTCGCTCACGCTCTTAGAGGAACCCGGCACCGGCCGCCAGACCACCCTCTGCACCTGCCGCGATATTACGCGCCGCAAACAGTTGGAATGCGACCTGACAGACTCGAAAGACGCCGCGGAAGCCGCTGCCCGCGCGAAGGCGGAGTTCCTGGCGACGATGAGCCATGAAATCCGCACGCCGATGAACGGGGTCATCGGCATGACCGGACTCTTGCTCGACACTTCGTTGACGCCGGAACAGCGCGAGTATGCGGAAACGGTCCGGCGGTCCGGTGAGGCCCTGTTGGCGATCATCAACGACATCCTCGACTTCTCGAAAATCGAAGCCGGGAAACTGGCGCTTGAAATCATCGAGTTCGATCTGCGCACGACCGTCGAAGAGACGCTCGACCTCCTGGCTGAACCGGCTCAACGCAAAGACCTGGAAGTGGTGGGGCTTGTCGATGGCGCGGTGCCGGCGGCCGTGAAAGGCGATCCAGGGCGTCTCCGCCAAATTCTCACCAACCTGCTCGGCAACGCCATCAAGTTTACCGAGCGCGGAGAGGTCGTCCTCGCCTTGTCCGTGCTGAAGGCATCGGACCGCTCGGTCACGCTCCGATTCAGCGTCACGGATACCGGCGTGGGCATCACGCCGGAAGGCCGCGCCAGATTGTTCCAATCCTTCAGCCAAGCCGATGGATCGACCACCCGTCGGTTCGGCGGAACGGGCCTTGGATTGGCTATTTCCAAACAACTCGTGGAGTTGATGCGGGGTGAGATCGGAGTGGACAGCCGGCCGGGAGCCGGAAGCACATTTTGGTTCACCATCGACTTGGAGCAGCCGCCGCACAGACCGGCCTCTCCGACACCGGCCCAGGACCTGGCCGGTCTCCGCGTCTGTCTGATCGACGACAATGCGACGAACCGCAGGTTGCTCGAACATCATGCGCGATCGTGGGGCATGACCCACGCGTCCGCGGGCGACGGGCCGACAGGGCTCGCGCTGATTCAAGACGCGCATCGGTCAGGCCATCCGTTCGACCTGGCGATCATCGACATGCAGATGCCGGGCATGGACGGGATGCGGCTGGCCGAGGCCATCAACACCACGACAGGCGCCACCCGGACCAGGCTGGTGCTGCTGACATCCCTCACCCGGCGAGGCGATGCCAAGCTGGCACAGCAGCGAGGATTCTCCGCGTACCTCACCAAACCGATTCGCCAACACCAGCTCTACGATTCCCTTCGGCTGGTCATGGGAGGCTCCCCCGCCAAGACACCGCAGAAGTCGCCATTGATCACCGTCCATAGCCTGGCGGAAACCCGCGCCAAGATCAACGGACGCCTCTTGCTGGCGGAAGACAATGTCATCAACCAGAAAGTCGCCGTCAAGATGCTGGAGAAACTCGGATGCCACGTCGATGTCGTCGCCGACGGCCGGGAAGCGGTCGAGGCTCTCTCCCGAATCCCGTACGTCTTGATTTTCATGGACTGCCAGATGCCTGAAATGGACGGATTCGAAGCCACCCGGCGCATCAGACAGCGGGAAGGAACCGCTCGCCATACCCCGATTATCGCCATGACGGCAAACGCCATGGCGAGTGACCGCGAACAATGTCTGGCCACCGGCATGGATGATTATCTGAGTAAACCGGTCAAGAGCCAGGATCTCCACCGAGTACTGACTCAGTGGCTGCCCCCATCCGACAACCGAGCTGCGGCGTAGACGGTCATGAGAAACCACGAGCACTTCTCCATCGTACTTCTTGGATCGGCAGTACCCCTCACCGGAGCCGTCGGCACCTGGCTGCGCGCCCACTTTGCCGAACCGCTGACGGTCGCAGCCGTGCACACGATCCCTGAGACGCTGGTCTATCTCCGGGCGCACCGAGTCGATCTGATCCTTGTCGACGAAGCAACGGCACGGACCGAACTGCGTACGATCCACCGCGCCTCACCCACCACTGCGATCATCGGGTTGATCATGAAGATGGACGAATCGGTTCAGCTTCTCATGCTTCGGCAAGGCGTTCACGAGGTTCTTTGCCTGCTCCCGTCAACCGACACCGATCACGCTCACACTGTTGCACGAGCCCTGGCCCGTGTGAATGGACGTGCCGGGCTGCTCAAATCGGGTGCCCCGCGCCCCGACATCGCGGCGGCTCCGCCCCGGTTGATCCACGATCTGAACAATCTTCTGACATCGATCAACGGATTCGCCGA
>CAYHNM010000073.1:0-6744 GCA_964357985.1 uncultured Nitrospira sp.
TGGCGTTCGTCCCGCCTTTATGATTCGTGGGAATCCCCGTCGAGGTTTTACCGTGACACGTCGTACAGGTCCCCGGTGTCACATTCGCGTGGCTGAATGCTGCAGGCTTCCATGCCGTCGTGACGTGACAGGCGTTACAAGCTCCCGGCGTCATCCCGCCTTTGTGCCCCGCTGGAATGCCCGTCGACACCGAGCCGTTGTGGCACGAGGCGCAGGGCGTCGCGGCCACAGCCGTGTGGGTCATCGTCGCCGGTTTCCAGGCCGTCGTCCGGTGGCAACTGTCACAGGCCGCCGTGGCGTTCGTCCCGCCTTTATGATTCGTGGGAATCCCCGTCGAGGTTTTACCGTGACACGTCGTACAGGTCCCCGGCGTTACCCCTGTATGGTTGAACGTCGCCGGCTTCCAGGCCGTGGTTCTATGACAGCTATCGCAGGCGGCAGAGGGATTCTGACCGCCCTTGTGATTTGCTGGAATCCCCGTAGAAGTCTTTCCGTGACAAGTTGTGCAGGTGCCTGGCGCCACGCCTGTGTGGTTGAACGTGGTCGGCCGCCAAGCCGTAGTTCTATGGCAACTGTCGCAGGCCGCCGGAGTCATCCCGCCTTTGTGGCCTGCAGGAATACCCGTCGCAAACACGCCATGACAGGTCGTACAGGTTCCGGGCTTCACCGTGCTGTGGTCATACCCGCTGGTCACCAGCCGCCACGTTCCCCCGCCCTTCTTATGGCACGAATCGCAAGAGGCCCCGCTACTATTCATGTGCCCCGCTGGTTGTCCTTGCGCGACAGATCCGTTATGACAGCGTGAACAGGTCCCCGGAAGGATTCCGTTGTGTGTAAAAAATGCGGGCGTCCAATTCGTCGTACGGTGGCAACTGTTACAGTTGACGCTGGTCGGTAAATGGTTCGAGGGTTTGAACGTGGCGACGACTCGGCCACCCGGTGAATGGCACTGCATACATTGCGTCGGCGTCCCTTTAAATATTCCCTGAAGGTGGCATCGTTGACACTGAACCTGCGCGTGCCCACCGGTGAGAGGGAAGCCCGTCGTGCCATGATCGATTTCTATGTCGGTGCGGATGCCGCTCTGTGCGGACGAGGTCTCTGGGCCAAGCAGCGTACCGAATAAGACAAGCAGTCCGACCACAACCGGCCAGGCGATGCTCCTCAAGTCCATCCAGCCGCTCTGCTTTTGATCTATTCCTGTATTCATACGGTACAACCTAACTTTGTTCAGGCCCATTTCCTTGATGTCGCTCAACTTCAGCCTCTCGCTTGCGCCCTATTTTATATTGGGACTATAATCCCAATTGCAAGCCGTACGTGAATTTATTGAGACAATCCATCATGGGAATGCTATCCCAAGACACAGGCAACGCAAGGCATGTGCCAGGTGCAAAGAAAAGCTCAAATACTCAAAGTTTCGGTAAGGAGCACACCATCTATTGGGTAGATCCACCCAGCCCAAAGAAACGGCAAGGGAACATCGCTGTAGGCACGTGCCTACAACTGATACAGCCAGATAAGTATTCAGGCATCACAAATGATCGAGTGGGACCCAGAAATGTGCAACCTAATAATAGGCGCAATAGTTGCTCCTGAACGAGATCTCAAGCTCACTTGCTACAATCACACACACAAAGCAGCGTCACTATTTTCCTGAACAGAGGATCGATGACCATGCCAGTAGCTGAACCTATCCAGCCAGTCCGTGAACCACACAGTGAGGCCCCTCGCCCGGTCCGACAACCTGCCTCGCAGCCTGACGAAGGTATGGATTCTCGATTTTCGGGGATGATGAAACGACTACTCACGTTCTTAGCCCTCATCCTTTCAGTCTGGGTGGCATACAAAGTCGCAACCGGCAAGTACTACACCCCGCGTTCGAACTTCGGCTTCTACTTGGGCGTCGTCGGATCCGTGATGATGCTGGCTCTTCTCTTGTACCCGTTACGAAAACATGTCCACTTCATGCAGCGATGGGGCGCGTTGAAACATTGGTTTCGATGGCACATGATCATGGGCATTGTGGGCCCAACGCTGATTTTGTTTCACTCCACGTTTCATTTACGCTCTCTCAACGCCACGATCGCGCTGATTAGCATGCTGATTGTCGTGATCAGCGGAGTGATCGGACGATTCGTGTACACCAAGATCCACTATGGTCTCTACGGAAGCCGCGCCACGCTCGAGAAGGTCAGGCAGGAATTCGCGGGGAACTCTGACAGTCTCAGATCCCGGTTCCATATGGCTCCCAGGGTGGAGCAATGGCTTCATACCTTTGAAAGTGAGGCCAATCGTCCAGAACGATCATTCATCACAATGTGGTGGCACCTCTTTGCGCTGGGATGGACACGACGCCTCTACGCCTTCCGCTGCGCGAAGGAGCTACGCGCCGTCATAGGACCTACTCGCTCCACCGAATTCCGTGGTGGGGCTTCGGATGCCATTCGTCTCGCCAAACGCTACCTGAGAGACGCTGAGAGAGTCGCTGAATTTGCGACCTATGAGCGGGTGTTTTCACTGTGGCATGTCCTGCACATCCCGCTCATGTATCTTCTGGCAGCCAGCACCGTCTTTCACATCATTGCCGTCTACATGTACTAAGCCGGACACCCCCTGTGCAGGCTCTCTTTCGCCATCTGTCATTCATACTGTTCACACTGGGGGTGTGCTGCGTGAGCACCGCCTGGGCCGACAATGTCGAAACGGCTCTGATGCCAGGCCAGGTGATCGCAGGCCATGCCAAGTGGGAAGAAGACTGCACCAAGTGCCACAAGCGTTTCGATAAGGCCGCGCAGACGACCCTTTGCCTCGATTGCCACAAAGACGTTCGAAAGGATGTCGAGCAGAAGCACGGCTCGCACGGCCGGTTTAAGGAGCAGCGCGAATGCAAAGAATGCCACACCGAGCACAAAGGCAGGGCTGAAAACATTGCTCCCATCACAGAGCAGACGTTCAACCACGAGCAGTCGGATTTCCCTCTGAAGGGTGCGCACGCTGACACGAAGAAAGTCGAGTGCAAGTCCTGTCATAAACCCAAGACGAAATACCGGGAGGCTCCGTCGGATTGTTACAGCTGCCATAAGAAAGACGACAAGCATAAGGAGAAAGCCGGCACCGCCTGCGCTGATTGCCACACCGAGCACACGTGGAAAGACACGCGCTTCGATCACGACAAAACCCGCTACAAGCTTCGCAATAAGCATACGGCGGTTGCGTGCAAAGACTGCCACGCCAACGATCGCTATAAAGACACCCCGATGGACTGCTATTCCTGCCACAAGAAAGACGACAAACACAAAGGAAAGGCCGGCATCACCTGCGCCGATTGCCATACCGACCGCAGCTGGAAAGACCTGCGCTTCGACCACGACAAAACCCGCTATAAGCTCCGCAACAAGCATGCGGCGGTTGCATGCAAAGACTGCCATGCCAACGATCGCTACAAAGACACGCCAATGGATTGCTATGCCTGCCACAAGAAAGACGACAAGCACAAAGGCCAGGAAGGCACGACATGCTCAGAATGTCACGATGATCGATCCTGGAAGAAGGCGCCGTTCGATCACAACAAATCTCGTTTCCCGCTGATGGGAAAGCATGCCGCGACAGAGTGCAAGAAATGCCACCTTACACCGGCATTCAAAGATACCCCGATGGAGTGTTTCTCCTGCCATAAGAAAGACGACAAACACAAAGGGGCCTATGGAGAGAAATGCGAAACGTGCCACGGAGAAAGTGACTGGAAGACCATTACGTTCGACCATGACCTACACTCGAAATACCCCTTGCGGGGGCGACATAACACCACCACCTGCGACTCCTGTCACAAAGGATATCTGTATAAGGACAAGACACCGACCGATTGCTATGCCTGCCACAAGAAAGATGACAAACATAAAGGCCGTTATAGCGAGAAATGCGAACGCTGCCATACCGAACGGAACTGGAAAGTCCTGCTCTTTGAGCATGATCGCGATACCTCATACCCCCTCAAGGGCTATCATCGGAAGACGAAATGCGATAGCTGCCACAAGAGCACGCTGTATAAGGACAAGACGCCGACCGACTGCTATGCCTGCCATAAGAAAGACGACATCCACCGGTCCACCTTCGGGGAGAAATGCGAGAAATGCCATGGCGAACAGAACTGGAAAACCGTGGCCTTCAACCACGATCAGGACACGAAATACCCGCTTGTCGGCAAACATCGCACCACGACCTGTGAAAGTTGCCATACAGGCCAGCTCTATCGCGACAAGACTCCCACAACCTGTCACGGGTGCCATAAGAACGACGACGTGCATCGGCGGAAACTCGGTACAGAATGCCAGGACTGCCACAATGTGAGGGACTGGAAGATCTGGGACTTTGACCACAATGTCCGCACTCGTTTCAAACTCGATGGCGGACACAAAGGACTCGACTGTTACGCCTGCCACTCCGAACGCATGGACAAGAAGGTCGTGGCGTCGTCAGCCTGCGTCAGCTGTCATACTAAAGACGATAAGCACGAAGGAAGCTTTGGTTCGCAATGTGACCGCTGTCATGAAACAACAGTATGGAAGACCATCAAGCCAGGCACAGGCACTTTTCGCCGTCGCTAGCTGCACCAATTGAGGCTGACCTTGGGACGGGAGCCATGACATGAAGTACCGCCGCGACATCTCATCTACACTGAAACTGCTCGCTCTTGGGCTGATCCTTTTTCTTGGGTATCAGGTGTGGCTGAAACCGACCTATTTCACCCCCGTTGTACCGCCGCTCTCGGCGCCCGAGCCCACCCCTCCGTCGTCGACATTTGTTCTACCCGAGCTCCAGGAGCATCCCCAATGGGATGTCCCGCCATCACGGCTCGTGGATCTAGGATCGCCTCCAAGCCAGGCGTTGGGGGCCATCCGTGAAGAGCTCGACCGGGGCAATTACACCGAAGTTGAACGGCGACTGAAACAACTGTCACAAAAATCCGTTGCGAAGGCCTCCTCTCGCCACTACATCGCAGGCCTCTGGAACAATCTCGGCATCCAACAGGAAAAATTCGGCGGAACCTCGCTGTCCGTGAAGGCCTTCAAGCAATCGGTTCAGTGGGACGCCAAGAACTCCGTCGCGCATCTCAACCTCACGCAAGCCTACTGGGAGCTCCGCGATCCCGCGATGACACCACAGTTTCTTGAAACAGTCATTCGCCTCGCACCACAGGACCCGTTCCCGCATCTCGCGTTGGCCGATCTCCTGATCGCCACAGGACAAGCCGGCCCGGCCGCGGCGCAGATAGATCAGGCGCGCCACCAAGCAGAGCGTGACCCCAATCATCACTCGTACTTGCAAAGACTGACGGCCAAACTTGAAACCGTCGAACCAGTTCAAGTAGCGACGAGAGAAGCTGCCCGGCCGCCTCAAGCCACACCTGCACCCATCACACAGTCACCCAACCCGCAGCCGACACAACGCCCGGCACCAGCACTTGAACCCGCTCGCCAATCCGGGACCTCAGAAGTGGCAAGCCCGCAGGCACCACCGCCTGCCCCTACTCAATCAGACCGCGCACATTTCACCGTCCAGTTCGACGGACCGCCGGATCAGGCCTCCTGGACCAGAATGCGTGCCATTCTCGAGTACGCCCACGACGAATTGTCTCAAAAGCTTGGACGCAATCCGTCTAGACCCATCGCCGTCGTTCTGCATACCAATCAAAAATTCACGGGCACAGCAGGCTCTCCCGTATGGGCTGATTCGCTTTTTGACCGCGCAGCGGGAACCATCCACCTTCCCACACAGGGCGCGCTAGAAGACTTGGCCCTCTTCAGCCGTATCGCGCGTCATGAATGTGTCCACGCTCTGCTTTTCGAGCAGGCGAAAGGAACCTCCGCAAAAGTTCCCCACTGGATCGTGGAAGGGCTCGCCCTCCAGCTTGCAGAAGATCCCTGGCCGGATCTTGAAGAAGCTGAGCACAAGGCTTCAGCGCTCATTCCACTGAACTCATTGCAAGGAGATTGGAAACCGCTTTCGTCCGAGACTGCTCCAAAAGCTTACCTCGAAGCCCGCTCGGCCACGCAACTGTTGGTGGATAGCTATGGCTTGCAAGGAGTACAGCAGGTCATGAAGCTAATGCAGACCGGACAGTCGCTCGACGCAGCGATGCAACAAAAACTGTCCGTGTCGTATGAGCAATTCAGAAAACAGTGGGAGCAGACCATGAATCAGCCTCACCCAGGAAGTCTGTAACATCTACGGACCACCCGTCGCATAGGTCCAGCTGGTGAACGTTCAGGCTGGCCTACGTCACCAAAGACACGCTGACAGTCACCTACTTCGAATCTACACTCGCCAGCGGGTATTGGATGCACTAGAAATCCCCCCTCCATTTCTCATGGTATCCATGGCCATATCCGCGCCGGACGTCCTTTCATCACACGTGACAGGAAATAGAGACTTGAGCCTGACAGAAAGCTCAGGTACCGTATCGATGCCGTTGCCCTTGTGCAGCCCGCGCCAGGAAACGGATGGCCAGGCCAGTATGTACCGGGCTTGCAAAAACGGATTTGGTGAACCGATGAATCGAATGCGAGCTGCGCTGCCCCTCATGCTGGCAGCCCTCCTGATAACCGGCACGTCGTGCATCGCACCTCCCGAGAAACAGGCAACAGATCTCTCCCGCATAGCGACGACCACGCCGAGAGTGATCCTCTATCCTCGGGAAATCACAGACATCCTCTATAACCCGGGAATGGGCTTCGCCGATTT
>CAYHNM010000074.1:0-6692 GCA_964357985.1 uncultured Nitrospira sp.
CTTCGTCTAAGCTCACCGCAAAGATGATGGAATGGAAACGCGCCTCCGCGAAGGCCGCCTAATTTCTTGTTCTGGAGAAATTCCCTTGCTCTATGGAATTTCTCCAGAACTATTCCCCGCCCAAGCGCAGACCACCACTCACCAATCGAATGAGATTCAAGCTGCAACTATCTGTTTCAATGAATATTTTCTGCACACCGCACCTCCCATTCCATCCCGGCATAGTCCCTGCGATACATCTCCTTATAATGGTGATACATTCCTCCATCCTCCTGATCGAAGACAGCCCTGGCGAGCGAGAGTTGTTTCGCCTGGCGCTGGTGCAAACCGGCCTTGATGTCACCCTCTTTGCCGAGCAGGATTCCGAGGAAGCGTTTCACTTTTTGAATAACCATTCAGACATCCCATCGTTAATACTTCTCGACTGGCACTTGGGCAAGCAGCGGGGCGATGAGTTCTTGAAACAGCTACGGGCGGACACCCGCCTTGCCGCCGTCCCTGTCGTCGTCTTTACCACCTCCGACGATACCTCAGATCTCTCCCTCGCCTATGCCAATGGCGCAAACGGCTATGTCGTGAAGCCGGGGACGTTTGCTGAACTCATTCAATGCACAACTGATATCTGCCGATACTGGCTGAATAGGAACCGCGTGCCTCATATGGTAGGAACCCCATGCTGACTCGCGCTGCGCTGAAAAATCCCTACGCCGTTTTCGCCGTCTGCATGATCGCGCTGATCCTCGGCGCCGTATCCTACAAGAAGATGCGCGTGGACATCTTCCCGGAAATCAAAATCCCCTCCATCCTCGTCACCACCTTCTACCGCGGCATGAGCCCCGGTGAGATGGAAGGGGCGATTACGCTCAAGATGGAGCAACGCTTTGTCGAAGCGAGCTACGTCGAGCACATCGAATCCCAATCGCTCGCGGGGATGAGCTATATCAAGGTCTTCTTCCAGCCAGAATACAGCATCGACTCGGCCCAATCGGAACTGACCAGCCTGGCTTACAGCATCATCCGGCTGCTGCCGCCCGGCGTCTATCCGCCCTCGGTCTATAAATTCGGCGTGTCGAGCCTCCCCGTCGGCCTACTCTCCGTGAGCAGCGATACCTTAGGACCAAAAGAAATTCGCGACCTGGCCTACTTCACCGTGCGACAGCAGATCGCCACGATCCCCGGCATTTCATTCGGCCCTCCGCTGGGCGGGAAAGTCCGGCAGATCACCGTGTTCATGGATCAGCAACGCATGCTGGCGCGCGGCGTGTCGCCTTCCGACGTGGTAAAGGCGATCAATGCGCAAAGCGCGATTATTCCGGCGGGCAACGTCAAGCTCGGAGACCTGGACTATTACGTCTACTCCAACAGCCTCATCAGTGTCGTGGACCAGATCAACGACATCCCCATCAAAGTGGTGAATGGCACGCCGATTCTTGTCAGGGATATCGGCACGGCGTCGGACAGCGCGGCGATCCAGACGTCTATCGTGCGGGTGAACGGGCGCGAGGCTACCTACATTCCAATCACCAGGCAGGAAGGCGCCAATACGCTTGAGGTGACGGACGGCATTCGCGCCAAACTGTCGAAGCTCACCGAAATTCCCGCGAACACCTCGGTCAAATTCATCTACGATCAATCGCTCTATATCCGGCAGGCCATTGCGAACTTACAGAAGGAAGGCTTGCTCGGCGCCGGCCTGGCCGGACTGATGATCTTTCTCTTCCTCCGCAGCATCAAAGCGGCGCTCGTAGTCGGCCTGGCTATTCCCCTCTCACTCACCGCCGCCTTGGTCGCGCTCTATCTGAGCGGCCAATCGGTGAACATCATGACGTTGGGCGGATTGGCGCTGGTGATCGGCACGCTGCTGGACAACAATATCGTCGTGCAGGAGAACCTCCATCGCCATTTGCTCATGGGCAAGAGCGGTCGCGCGGCGGCCGAAGACAGCGCCATCGAACTGACGCTGCCCATTCTCGTGGCCACGATCTGCATCCTGATCGTCTATCTGCCGATCGTCTTCTTCTCCGGGATCATCAAGTATCTCTTCGTACCGCTGGCCATGACAGTGGCCTTTGCCATGCTGGCCGACTATGCCGTCTCCATGACCGTGACACCCGTGGTACTGGCGCGGCTCTATCAACATGGGCATGGCACCGGCACGCAGGAGGAAGAGGACGCCAAAGACTGGTTCCGCTTCGTGCTCGCGCTCTATGAGCCGGTCCTCCGCGCCGGCGTCCGCTTCAAAGCTCTGGTGATGCTCCTGGCGCTGCTCGCGCTGGTCGGCACCGGCGCATTGCTCCTGCCCCGGCTCCATACCGAATTCTTCCCCAGAGTCGATGCAGGCAATTTCACCATGACCGTCAGCGCGCCGGAAGGGTCCCGCATTGAGAAGACCACGGCGATCGTCGCCGATCTCGAAAAGCTGGTGCAGGACACCATCCCCAAACAGGATCTGGAAGAAGTGGTCTCGAATACCGGCCTCTACTTCGGCGATGCGGCCCGCTTTGCTCCCAACACCGGCAACCATACCGCTTTTATCCTGGTGAACCTGGTGACGGGGCATGAGGGCCGTACCGACGACTACATCGCCACCCTGCGCGCGAAAGTCCGCCAGGCGCTCCCCGGCGTGGAAGTGAGCTTTCAAACCGGCGGCATCATCAGCGACGTGCTGAACTTCGGCCTGCGGGCGCCGATCGACATTCAGGTCAAAGGCCCCCGGCTGGATCTCATTCGCCCGGTCGCCGAACAGATCCGCGACAAGGTCGCGCAGGTAGCCAATACGAGCGACGTGCGCATCAAGCAGGGCAAGAGCTATCCGGAACTGCACGTGAACGTGGACCGGACGAAAGCCGCCTACTACGGCATCACGCAGGACCGTGTGATCGTGGATGTCATCACCGGCATCAGTTCAAACATTGCCTTGAGCCCCAATTACTGGCTCGATCCCAAAACCGCCAACGGCTATTTCCTCCTCGCGCAATATCCGGAACAGTCCCTCACGAAGACTGAAGACCTCTTGAACATCCCCGTCATCGGCGCGCGGACCCCGTTGAATCCCACCTCGTCGCTCACGGCGGCCGGCAGCGGCGGTTCGATTGTCGCGCTGCAGAACACGCCGTTCGCCGGGCGCAACCTGGATCTCTCGAACGGCTTTTACGCTGCAGACGACCGGCGCGGCCCGCCGGTACTCTTGCGCGATGTGGCCTCGCTGGAGATGAAAACCGGGCCGGACAGCGTGGATCACTACGATCTTTCCCGTTTGATCAACGTACTCGTCACGCCGGTGGGCAACGACCTGGGCCGCGTCGCAGCGGATATCGAGCAGGTGCTCGGCGCCATTCAACTGCCGAAGGATGTCACGATCGCCATCAAGGGCGAGGTCGCCAACATGCGCAGCGCCTTCAGCAACTTTGCGCTGGCCCTGCCGCTGGCCGTGCTGCTGATCTATCTGGTGATGGTCGGGCTGTTCCGCTCGATGATCGACCCGCTGATCATCCTGATCGCCGTGCCGCTCGGTTGGATCGGCACGGTCCTGATGCTGCATCTCACCGATACGTCCGTCAACGTGGAGTCGATGATCGGCACCCTGATGATGATGGGCATCGTCGTCTCCAACAGCATTCTCCTGGTCGATTTTGCCAACCGCATGGTGGAATCCGGCGCCTCCGCCGAACAGGCGGTGCTGGAAGCCGGCAAGCGCCGCATCCGTCCGATTCTCATGACGGCGCTCGCAACGATTCTCGGCCTGCTGCCGCTCGCCCTCGGTTTCGGCGAAGGGAATGAAACCATGGTGCCGCTGGCCCGCGCGGTCGTCGGCGGCCTCGCCGTGTCCACCGTGATGACGTTATTGGTCGTGCCGGTGTTGCACGCGCTGGTGCTGGGACGACGTGTCCCCGCCGGTGCCGCACCTGAACCGGCTGTGATGGAAGAGGATATCTGAGATGATACTGAACCGGACCGTCTACTCCATGGCCCTGTTGATCGTGATGCTCTCCGGCTGCCAACGGGACGAGCCGCCGCATAAGGCCGCCGCAGGCGGCGAGGCTCCCAACGGAGGCGCCGAGAACGGCACGGCAGTCGTGACGGACAACCAGCCGGTAGACGTACAGGTGACGAAACCGGTCAGGCAGCCGCTGGTCTACACCATCACACTGCCCGCCAATATCGCCCCGCTCTATCAAACGACGCTCTACGCCAAAGTCTCGGGCTATCTGAAGTGGATCGGACCGGACAAGGGCGATCACGTCAAGAAGAACCAGGTGGTCGCGATCATCGACGCGCCCGAAGTCGAAGAGCAGTATCAACAGGCGGTCGCCGACTACAAGATCAAGAAGATAACCTTCGAGCGGCTCGACAAGGTGCTGCACGAATCGCCGGATGTCATCGCCAAGCAGGACGTCGATGTAGCCGAAGCGACTTACGAGGGAGCCAAGAATCTCATGCAGCAGCGCGCCGCCATGCGCGAATACACGAAAGTGCGCGCGCCCTATGACGGGATCGTTACCGCCCGCTTCGCCGATCCCGGCGCCTTGATCCAGCTCGCCACCTCCTCTGCGACCAATGCCATTCCCCTGTTCACCGTCATGGATCTGGATACGGTACGGGTCTACGCCAACGTGCCGCAAGACGACTCCTCCTGGATTACCCCCGGCAAAACGACGGCGAGGGTACTCCTGAAGGAACTGCCGGATCGTTCCTTCGCCGGCACGATCACCCGCTCTACACTCGCGCTCGACCCTTCTACCAGGAGCTTGCTGGTGGAACTCGATCTGCCTAATCCAGACCATGTCTTACGGCCCGGCACCTACGCGGAACTGGCCTTAGACCTGCGTGAGATTCCCGACGCACTGGTGTTGCCGCCGCAAGCGGTGATCAGCGGGGCGAAAGGCAAATCCGTCTTTATCATCGCCCAAGGCAAGGCCAAGTCCGTGCCCGTGCAGACCGGCATTACGAACGGGACGTGGATCGAGATCACCAACGGACTCGACGGCTCTGAAGACGTCGTGGTGGTTGGAAAACGACGACTCCTGGAGGGCAGCCCCGTGCAGGCCTCGCCGTTCAAATTGCCCGATGCAAAACTGTCACAACAGAAATTCGAGCGGCGCTCAGCAGGCCAGCCGTCATCACCCGCGACATATGAAGGAGCCAAGCCATGACGACCACTCGATCGACTGCACTCTTCTTCACCATGATGCTGGCAATCCCCTCGCTGGCACTGGCCCAGCCGGCCGGGTCCAACGGCGCAGCCGACAAGGGCCGTTTTCTCGGCTTGCAGCAGGCGATTGAAACCGGCCTGCAAAGCCATCCGATCGTGCAGGAGGCCAACGCCGGCCTCGCCGCTTCCAGCGCCAGGACCGATCAAACCAAGTCGCTCTACTATCCGCAAGTGTTTGCCAATGCCGATGGATCGGCAGGATCCGGGCGCATCAATCCCCGCTTCCTGATCGGCGGCGGCCTGCTCCAACCCAACTTGAGCACCTACACCGCCGGCGTCCTGGCGAGCCAGCGGATCTACGATTTCGGCTACACCAAAAATCTGGTGGAGTCTTCCCAGTACGGCGAGCGGGCGCAGGAACAGGATGTCAGCGCCCGGCGCGCCCTCGTCATCGTATCCATCCAACGCAGCTACCTGAACAGTTTGAAACGGCTGCGGCTGGTGCACATCGCGGAAGAAACAGTGCGAGAGCGCGGCATCATCACGGGCCAGATCGAGACGCTCTATCGGCAGCAGTTGAAATCCAAACTCGATCTGGATCTGGTCCGGGTGGAACTCGTCAATGCGGAGTCGCTGCTGGTGCGCAGCCGGAACGATTTGAAATCCAGCTTCGCCGACCTCAACCGCACGATGGGCATCGCCGGATCGGAAGACTACACGCTGGAAGACGTCACCACCGATGTGAAACTCCCGCGCGGATTGGGTGAGCTGATTTCCGACAGTCTGGGCCATCCGGAGTTGAAGCGGGCCAAGGAACAGACCGCGGCGGCCGAGGCGAAGAAACGGGCCATGAAAAGCCAGTACCTGCCGACGGTCTCCGCCATCGCGAGCGGCGGCTATTACGACACCTTCGACCCCAACCGCAATGTGAGCACCGGCAGCTGGTGGGCGGCGGGCGGGATGGTTTCCATGCCGCTCTTTACCGGAGGGCTCATCGAAAACCAAGTGAAGGAAGCGGCGGCTCAAGAGGCGGCGGCCCAAGCTCAGAGCAGCAATATCGAACAGGCGCTCACGCAACAGGTCACGAACGCCTATCTCGACACCGTGACGTTTGCGCAGCAAATCAAACTGGCGGAGGAACTGGTGAAGACGGCGCAGGAAGCCTTGAGCCTGGCCAAGCAGCGGTACAAGCTCGGCCTCGGCACCATCGTGGAAGTGACGCAGTCGGAGGTGGGGTTAACCACGGCCCAGACGAAACTGGCCGAGGCGCAGTACGATTACAAGATCGCCGAAGTGACGCTCGCCTACGCCGCGGGCGGCAGCGCGCAGCTGCAAATCGACCCGACTATCCGGTGACAGGATGTTGAAAAGGTCCGCCGGTCAGATCAGTGCTCCGGCTAGCTGCCGGAGGTCGTGGAGGAAACCGCCGGCGGAGGCGGCAGTTTGCTGAGATCGATGACCACTTCGTCCGCCCCGTTGGCCAAGACTCCGTCGATCCAGCTGCTCTGCGTGCGCCGCATCGCTTCGTGCGGCTGGAAGA
>CAYHNM010000075.1:0-6630 GCA_964357985.1 uncultured Nitrospira sp.
CGGTCCGGTTGGTTGGCGCCCGCTGGGGATATTTTCAGGTGGCGGAGCACGGCGGGCACATCAGTTTTTTCAATCCGAAGTCGATGGGACTGTTGGCGCAACGGTGTGGGTTTCGAGCAGAGCGGAGTGAAACTCGACGAGTGTCGCTGGCGGAACCTCACGAGGTCGGTCGGATTGCGTATCAGTCGCTCAAGGTTGCGGCAGAGGCGCTTGCGTTGCCGGCTCGACTGTTCGGCAAAGGGCATGACATGCTGACCTTTCTTCGAAAGCTTCCTGCGTAGGTGATCTCTATGACGGAGTCATTGCCCAGACTCAAAATCGCTGTACTGATCAAGCGCTTTCTGCGCACCGGCGGTGCGGAGAAATACGCGATGGAGGTTGTGCGGCGATTGGCTATGGACCATGAGGTGCACGTATTTGCGCACGAGTGGGTGTTTGACGGCCCCGAACCCATTACGTTTCACAAGATCCTCAGAATTTGTCATAAGCCGGCCTGGGTGAATCAGCTCTTCTTCTCCTACTTCTGTCGCAAGGCGGTGGGCGAAGGGTTCGATGTCGTGCATTCGTTCGAAAAAGTTTCAACCTTCGATGTGATGACCGTGCAGTCGCCCTGTTTTAAATCTCCGGAACTGGGCGGAGTCGAGGGCTGGAGGAAATGGCTGGATTGGGCGCGTATGGCACTGAGCCCTCGAAAGTTGGCCTGGCGGTGGATCGAGGCCAGACAGTTTGCCGAGGATCGCGTACGATTAGTGATTGCGGTGGCAGAGAAGGTGAAGCGGAATGTGCAAGCCTGTTATGGGCTCCCCGATGAATATTTCCGGCTGGCTTATACCGGAGTCGATGTGCCGACGCTCGAACGGGTGTATGCTTCGCAGGAGTTGGAGGGGATTCGAGCTCAAGTGGGAGTATCTGCTGGCGATGTTGTCGTGTTGTTTGTCGGGACGGAATTCAAGCGGAAAGGCTTGGATGCCTTGTTGAAGGGATTGATCCTGGTGCCACGCGGACAGTTTAAGTTGCTGATTGCGGGAGGTGGTGGCGGGAAGCTTGATTATTACAAGAGTCTCACGGACAAGATGAAGTTGTCAGGAGAGGTGCGCTTTCTCGGGTTAGTTCAGGATATTGAACGGATCTACCAGGTCGCCGACATCTATATCCTGCCGACCCTGGCGGACCCCTGCCCCCTGGCTCCGCTGGAAGCGATGGCGGCGGGAGTGGTGACGATTATGAGCGCGTCTGATTTCAACGGAAGCGCGGAATTGATTCGAAACGGGGAAGCCGTGCTGCTCTCTGATCCGCGCAATCCGCAGGACATCGCCAATGCGCTCATGCGTCTCACTGATAGGCAGGTTCGATGCGAGCTGGCTGAAAAGGGGCGGCGCTTAGTGCATCAACTCACGTGGGACAAGACGACTGCGGAAACCGTATCGGCCTATCGCGCTGTGATGCAGCGTAAAGGTGCGCAAGGGCGGCCGATCTTGGAGAGACCGGGGGTGTCGTGCGAGGTCTAGTCAGTCAGCTGTTTCATGTGGTTGCCGGAAAGTATGGACAGGTCGCCTTGCGCTTCCGGTCGCTGCTTGTCGTCGTCACTCACCTGGCATTGATTGTCGCGGCGCATCTCACGGCCTTCCTGCTTCGCTTCGAAGGGAATATTCAGCCGCCCTTCGATCAGATCATGTGGCGATATCTCCCTGCTGTTCTTCTGATCTATTGGGGCGGCCTCTGGGTGTTTGGAATTCAGCGCGGATTGTGGCGCTATGTCGGGCTTCATGACTTGGGACGGATATTTTGGGCGACGCTGACAGGATCTGTCGTCTTCTTTGTGCTATTTTATGTGGGACTCGGATGGTCCGAGTATCCACGTTCAATCATCATATTGACCGGGCTCTTGAGTGGATTTTACATCGCCGGCATCAGGTTGGTGGTTCGCTGGTTTCGGGAATGGCTTCAGATCGTAGGCCCTACAGCGAGACGGGTTCTCATTGTGGGGGCTGGCCATGCCGGAGAACTGTTGGCCAGAGACATGTTGTCAGACCCCAGCTTCAACAGCCGTCCGGTGGGATTCATCGATGATGATCCAGTGAAGCGAAAGATGAAGATTCACGGGGTGCCCGTGGTCGGAACGATCGCTGACATCAAGCGTGCAGCAGATCGGCTGGAGGTCCACGAGATTATTGTGGCGTTGCCGTCTGCCGGGACCGGTACCAAACAGAAAATTCTGGCTGCCTCTGAAGGCTGCACGGCGCCGATCAAGATCTTGCCCAATGTGAAGCAATTGCTGGGGGATCCTGTATCTCTTCAGCAAGTGCGGGCGATGAGTTTGGAAGACTTGCTTCAACGGGAGCCAGTTCAGACCGATCGGCAGGAGTTGCATCCGCTGATCGAAGGGAAAACGGTATTGGTCACAGGGGCGGGAGGATCGATCGGATCGGAGTTGTGCCGCCAGATCGCATCGTATCGGCCGGAGTCCTTGGTGTTGTTTGAACGCTATGAAAATTCCCTCCATGCGCTGCTGCTGGAGCTGCGCGCAACATTCCCGGAGGTCGGGGTGTTGCCGGTCATCGGGGACGTCACTAGTTTCGAACGGGTTGCAGAAGTCTTTCAGAAGACCGGGCCCAATCTGGTGTTTCATGCGGCGGCGCATAAGCATGTGCCGTTGATGGAGCTGAATCCCAAGGAAGCGGTGCGAAACAATGTGCTGGGCACGCGTACGGTGGCCGAGGCCGCGCTGGCGGCTGGTGTTGATCGGTTTGTCCTGATCTCAACAGATAAGGCGGTGAATCCGACCAGCGTGATGGGGGTGACCAAGCGTATTGCAGAGCAAGTTATTCAGGGATTCAAGGGAGTGGGGCGTACCAAGTTTACGGTGGTGCGGTTTGGGAATGTCCTGGGCAGCAATGGGAGTGTCGTGCCCTTGTTTGCCGAGCAGATTCGCAAAGGCGGCCCGATTACGGTGACGGATCCGGAGATCAAACGATTCTTCATGACGATTCCCGAAGCCGTTCAATTGGTCTTGCAGGCGAGTGTCCTTGGGCAAGGGGGCGAGGTGTTTGTGCTCGATATGGGGGATCAGATCAAAATCGTCGATCTGGCCAGAAATATGATCGTCCTGTCGGGCCTGGTGCCAGGCAAAGATATCGAGATCGTATTCACGGGCTTGCGGCCTGGCGAAAAGCTCTACGAAGAACTATTCGATGGGGATGAGCAGGTGGAGCCAACCGCTCACGCCAAGATCAATCGCGCTATCGGAGCGCCTTTCCTGGCTCATGAGCTCCATCAGTGGGTTGAGGAGTTGCTGCGGAAGCTTTCAGGGCATACGGAGGAGACGCTCCTCGAAGATCTTAAACGACTTGTACCGAGCTTCCAGCCCGTGTCGTTTCAACGAGTGTCGTCGCTCAGTACTGAATAGGCCCGTGCTCGCGGAGCGATCGTCGTAACCGATAGAGAGTTTAATCACGCGATGAGTATTCTCGTCACCGGAGGAGCCGGGTTTATCGGCGCCAACTTTGTGCTTGATTGGCTGGCGCAAACCGACGAGCCGGTTATTAACCTCGACAAGCTCACCTACGCAGGTAATCTGGAGAGTCTTGCCGGTCTGCAAGGCGATGCGCGGCATATCTTCGTGCGCGGCGATATCGGCGAGCCCGCACTGGTAAGCCGGCTGCTGGCAGAGCATCGGCCTCGCGCCATCATCAACTTTGCCGCCGAGAGCCATGTCGATCGCTCCATCCACGGTCCTGGTGAATTCATTCAAACCAACATCGTCGGCACGTTTCATCTGCTTGAATCCGTACGCGCCTACTGGAATGCGCTGGAAGGCGAGGCCAAAGAACGCTTCCGTTTTCTGCACGTGTCCACCGATGAGGTGTACGGCTCGTTAACAAACGATGCTCCGGCCTTCAGCGAAATGAATCGCTACGAACCCAATAGCCCCTATTCGGCCAGCAAGGCGGCCAGCGATCATCTCGTGCGCGCCTATCACCATACCTACGGCCTGCCGGTCCTGACGACCAATTGTTCAAACAATTACGGTCCGTACCACTTTCCTGAAAAACTCATTCCGCTCTGCATCCTGAATGCCTTATCCGGCAAACCGCTGCCAATCTATGGCGATGGTCGGCAAATACGTGACTGGCTCTATGTCAAGGACCACTGCCACGCGATCCGCAGAGTGCTGGAGGTTGGCCGTCCGGGTGACACGTATAATGTCGGCGGCTGGAACGAAAAGGCCAACCTCGATGTGGTGCAGACCCTCTGTGCCATTTTGGATGAACTCCAGCCTAGAGCTGACGGCCGGTCTTACACATCGCAGATCACGTTCGTGAAGGATCGGCCGGGTCATGATCGCCGTTATGCTATCGATGCCGGCAAGCTTGAACGCGAGCTGGGCTGGAAACCGCAAGAGACCTTTGATACCGGCATTCGCAAAACCGTGCAGTGGTATCTGGCCAACCAGAGTTGGGTCGCCAACGTCACCAGCGGCGCCTACCGCAACTGGATTGGCGCTCAGTACGGCGTGTGAGTGCGATGAAGATATTATTAACCGGCAAACAGGGTCAGGTTGGTTTTGAACTGCAACGGGCGCTGGCCCCCTTGGGGGAGGTCTATGCGGTGGATTATGCTGAGTGCGATTTGGCGGATGCCTCGGCGATCCGTGCACTGGTGCGGTCATGCAAGCCCGATCTGATCATCAATCCCGCGGCGTATACCGCCGTAGACAAGGCAGAGTCTGAGCCTGAGCGGGCTCGTGCGATCAATGCCGTCGCCCCAGGAGTTCTTGGAGAAGAAGCTGAAAAGCGGGGCGCGTGGGTCGTCCATTACTCGACCGATTACGTGTTCGATGGCGGCAAGTCTGGCGCCTATACTGAAGAGGATGTCACGAATCCGCAAAGCGTCTATGGCCGCGCCAAGCGAGAGGGTGAGATTGCGCTTCAGCACAGTGGGGCTCGGCACCTGATCTTTCGGACGAGCTGGGTGGTTGGCGCGCATGGCGGAAATTTTGCTAAAACGATTCTGCGTTTGGCCGGAGAGCGTGAATGTTTGAGTGTCGTGGCCGATCAATACGGCGCGCCCACGTCCGCAGCCTTGCTGGCCGATGTGACCGCTCAGCTGGTTCGGCAGACACAGCGTGAGGGGACTGACACCTTTCCCTTTGGGTTGTATCACCTAGTGGCTGGCGGTGAGACCACCTGGTATGACTATGCGCGACTTGTTGTGTTGGAAGCTCTCGCAGCCGGCAAGCCGCTCAAGCTCTCGCCGGATGCCATTCGTCCGGTTTCTTCTTCCGAATATCCCACGCCCGCCAAGCGCCCGGCCAATTCACGGCTGGATACCAGCAAGTTGCGCAGCACCTTTGGATTGGAGTTGCCCGACTGGCAATGCGGGGTCAGGCGCATCCTTCAGCAAATTTTGAGGGAATCATGAGCACACGCAAAGGTATCATCCTTGCGGGCGGCGCCGGTACCCGATTACATCCGGCAACTCTCGCTCTCTCCAAACAATTGCTACCCGTTTATGACAAGCCGATGATCTATTACCCGCTGAGCACGTTGATGCTGGCAGGTATTCGAGACATCCTCATTATTTCCACCCCGCAAGATACTCCACGCTTTGAGCAACTGCTTGGCAAGGGAGCGCAATGGGGCTTGAATTTACACTACGCGATCCAGCCTAGGCCGGAGGGTTTGGCGCAAGCTTTCATCATTGGCGAATCATTCATTGGAAACGAGTGTTCGGCACTGGTGCTGGGTGACAACATCTTTTACGGTCACGATTTCAACCAGGTGCTGAGTAGCGCTCATCAGCGCCAACAGGGGGCCACGATCTTTGCCTATCATGTGAAAGATCCCGACCGGTACGGTGTGGTCGAGTTTAATGCGAACGGCACCGCCATCAGTCTTGAAGAAAAGCCTACACAGCCTAAATCCAGCTACGCTGTCACCGGCCTGTATTTCTACGACAATCAGGTGGTCAATCTGGCAAAGAGTCTCAAGTCTTCATCTCGTGGCGAGCTAGAAATCACCGACCTCAACCGACTGTATCTCGAGCAAGGGAAGCTCAATGTAGAGATCATGGGGCGGGGCTATGCCTGGCTGGACACCGGTACTCACGAGAGCCTGCTCGAAGCCGGTCAGTTTATTGCCACGATTGAAAAGCGCCAAGGACTCAAGGTGGCTTGCCCGGAGGAAATTGCGTATCGCCAGGGTTGGATCACTCCGGTGCAGCTCAAGGGGCTTGCTCGGCCGTTGTCCAAGAATGGGTATGGGCAATATCTATTGGGGCTGTTGAAGGAACACGTATTCTGAGACGGTCGAGCCGTCTCTCTCGAACGTTTCAGTTGTGAGAATTTGAAACTGTCATCAGCCAGCGCGTGATCGTCGCCGATGCGCATACCTCGCGTGACATCGCCTAACATGTTTTCTTCTTGCAGTCCCAGGCTGAGGCAGTATGATGGCGTTGGATCAGACCTAAGGGAATCTCACCACCTATAAATGATGGCCTAGCGAATGGTTTCCCGTCAGAAGACAACAGCTGGAAATGTGCAGGCGGAGCGTCTGAGGCAGATTCGTTTGTTTGCGACGGATGTCGACGGGGTGCTGACTGATGCGGGCATGTACTATTCTGAATCGGGCG
>CAYHNM010000076.1:0-6580 GCA_964357985.1 uncultured Nitrospira sp.
ACCCGATCGCAATACTCCGTCAGTTTGCATTTGCTGCACCAGGGAGAGACCGGTTGGCAGAGGTTCTGTCCGAAGGGCACGAGCAGATCGTTGAAGGTGATCCAATATTGCGGAGGGAGTTTCCGGCGCAACGCCTCTTCACTCTCGTCAGGTGTTTTCGTCTTGATGTAGCCCCAGCGGTTGCTGATCCGGTGCACGTGAATATCGACGCAGATGCCCGGTTTGCCGTAGCCGACCGTGACGACCAGGTTGGCGGTCTTCCGTCCTACCCCAGAGAGTGTGACCAGCTCATCGATCGAATCGGGGACGATCCCGTCGTAGGTTTCTAGGATCCGCTGACAAATTTTGTAAATGGATTTGGCTTTTGTCCGGTAGAAGCAGACCGGGTAAATGGCCTGTTCAATAGTCTTGAGTGGAAGCGCCAGCATTGTGGCTGGCTCATACGCCAGGGCAAACAGCCGCTCGCTGGCTTCACCGGTGGTTTTGTCTTTGGTGCGGAGGCTGAGGAGACAGGAAATCAGAATGCGGAACGGATCGCGGTTCGATTCTCGCGCCACGACCCCCACGACCGGTTCCTGCCATTGACGGATCTCTCGCCTGACGATCCTGATGGCGGCATGGATCTGGTCCTGACGCATCTGGTCCGACTAGCGTAGAGTGGAGGAGCACGCTGACCGAGGAGGGAGCACGAGGAAAGCTCAGCCCGAGGCTGTCAGCTACTCAGGCTTCCGCTTGGACAACCATTTCTGACGGCGGCGTTGAGCTTCGCGCAGCTTCGCTTTTTTCCTGACGCTCGGCTTCTCATAGAAACGGCGACGCTTCAGTTCGCGGAACAAACCTTCGCCTGCCAGCTTCTTCTTGGCAACCTTCAGAGCTTTTTCAACGTTGTTATTGAAAACTTTAATTTCCATCCGGTCCGACTTTCCACTTTCTCAGGCCGTGCCTGGCTGCACCCATGACACTACGTACTAGGCGGCGGAGTGTAACATAGCCCCTTGAGTTCCTCAAGACTGTTGGAGATCTTGGTGATTTGCCTGGTGTGATTGGTGGCAACTGACGGATTTCGTTGCAGTTTTACATTTGTTTTGGCCGTATGCAGACCGGCTTCGGTCGCGGCGATAGCCAGGATAATTCCAACAGTTACATCCGATTGCACCGCCGGCGACAGAACCTTTCGAATGGTTGTGATGATATACCCTGCCTCGCAAGCAAGTGCAGCGATCTTGAGCGGAACCTCTGTTGCTTTCTCAAGTGCAGTTGCGAGAAGCAGGGGACGGCCTACGTGATCTACAGGGAGACGTCGGGCGCTTGAGACTGCTTCATAGGCCTCGCAGTCATCCTGCATCAAGGCAGCAAGTCTTTGACTGAAACTGCTGAGCGATTGCTCGGGCTCCGTCTGCTTCCCGATTCGCGCTCCCATGGTGCCCAATGACGCCGCGAGGGCTCCCGCCAGTGCCGCAGCGCTGCCACCCGCTGGTGTCGGCGTGGCGGCCGACAGGGCGCGAAGAAAGGTCGTGATAGTCGGCCCGGTCCCGTGATCGGGTTCAGCTGATCTGGCGCTCGTCAGTCTCGTTTCCAAAATTTGAGTGGGGTCGAAGTGTCCGATCTGTAAGAGCGACGAAGCCGCCTGATCCAACGCGGCTTGGGGAACAAGACCGATCAACTCGCTCTCGACGATCTCCACACCGACCTTGGCTGCCTCGGTTTGGACTGCACGGAAGGCTGCGGCCATCGAGGTGATGCGGTAATCGGTGAGATTCATCGAGACCTGCACGATTCCGCGACTTGCCAGTGCCACCCCGATGGCTTTCACACAGGGCAGGCCGCCCTTCGAGTGCCGGATCGTGCGGGCAATCGTTTTTGCGATATTGAGATCGGCAGTGTTCAGATTCACATTGAAGGCGATCAGTGGTTGCCTGGCGCCGATCACAATGGCCCCTGCCGTATCATGGAGATGGGGTGGGCCAAAGTCCGGGTGCCAATTTCGGTCGGTTGCCATTCTTGCCCCCAGCCCGGACAGCCCTCCCTGTCGGATCGTTTCCAGTTTTGTCCGGTCCGGATGACGGGCCGCTTGCTCGTACAGAAACACCGGGATCAGCAGTTCTGCTCCCACGCGTTCACCGAGCCGGTGGGCGAGCTGGACACAGTCTTCCATCGTTGAGTCCTGGATCGGGACAAAGGGGACGACATCCGTTGCCCCGATGCGTGGATGCACGCCGGTGTGGTTGCGCAGGTCGATCAGCTTTGTCGCGATCCGTACTGCTTGAAACGCCGCTTCCAGGACAGCATCGGGATCGCCTGCAAAGGTCAGCACGGACCGATGGTGATCGGGGTCGCTGGTTCGATCCAGCAGGCGGACGCCCGGGATCGATTCCACCGCCGCGGTCAGTGCTTGAATGGTGGCGGAATTCCGACCCTCGCAGAAATTGGGGACGCACTCGACGATCTTCGGCATTGGATCTCTAATGGATGGGAACAAAAAAGCCGAAGGGACCATCTGAGTTCCCTCCGGCTTGTCTTTGGCCTCACAAAGGAAGCCGCTCTGGCGCTACTTGGTCTTCTTGACGAAGGCTTTGTAGATCCGGCCTGAAGTCGCCTGCTCTTCTTCCATGCCGACCATTTGATGCCCGGTGGTATCGCACCAGGCGGGCATGTCTTTCTTGATCCCCTCGTCGTCGGATACCACTTCGAGCACCTGCCCGAGAGTGAGTTCCTTGATCTTCTTCGAGGTCAGAATAATCGGCATCGGGCAAAAATATCCGAGTGTATCGAGCTTCACATCAGCCTGCATCGTCGGTAACTCCGTCTGTGATCGATTTATATGAAGAGGTTGACGCTACCCTGCTTGGCTTCCGCCAAATAGGTCGTGACCCCGGCGAATTGATCGATCCCGTCGATCAACGTGTCCTTGGTGATGCCCATGAGCCCCATCGTTGTCGTGCAGGCGATAAATCGCACGCCCAGTTCGAGGGCCGTCTGCATCAATTCGGGAACTCCCGGCATCCGGTTCTGCTTCATCACGAGTTTCATCATGCTGGTGCCGAGACCCCCGAAGTGGAATCGTGAGAGCGGGAGATTGTCGGCTCCTCCCTTGTTCAGCATGCCGAACATGCGGCGCAGCCAGTCTTTGGCCGAACTGGTGGCCCCTTGCTTGCGAATCGTATTCAATCCCCAGAAGGTGAAGAAGACGGTGACCTGCATGCCCATTGCGGCGGCGCCGGTCGCAATAATGAAGGCAGCCATCGCGCGATCCAGATCGCCGCTTAAGAGGACAATCGTCACTTTGTCCGGTTTCGATTCCTGTAACTGAGCCAACGTGGTGGAGGGCTCTATTTGCGTCATCTGCATGGGTGCCTCAATCTGCGCAATTTGATGGTGCGGTGCGAACTGCCGCTATTTTCAAGGTATTTTGACTATAGTCTCCGTATCTTTTTCTTGTCAAGGCAACGAGCTTGACCGTACTCGCGAGGCTGGCTATAGTCCCAGCCGAATGTATTTTCACAAGCCGTTGGATATTTCAGCCGCATGAGCACCGGTCTCGAACAGGATACCGCACCGTTACGCAGTCCGCCGCTGTTGGGCTTCTGGTATGCGGCCGCGACCAGTTCCGATGTGGTTCCAGGCGCCATGAAGGGTGTGGTGCTGCTCAGCACGCCGATTCTGCTCTGTCGCACCAAGGATGGCCGGATCTCGGCGATGCTGGACCTGTGTCCCCATCGGGGGATGCCCCTGTCCTTCGGGCGGATGGATGGGGATCGGGTGGAGTGTTACTATCATGGTTGGCAATTCGGTACGGATGGACGGTGCACGGCGATTCCGTCCCTGGTGAGCGATTCACCGATCGATCCTAAGAAGGTCTGTGTCACCTCCTATCCCTGTCAGGACCAGGACGGTTATATCTGGGTGTACATGGCGGACAGCCGCTATCCTGATAGACCGATCCCTTCGCTGATGCGACATCCGCTTCCATCAAGCCCCTATCTCATGTTCCAGCATTCACAGATGCTCTCCAGCACCCTCGATGACGGCGTGGTTGGGTTGATGGATCCGGCGCATGGTCCCTACGTGCATCAGAGCAGTTTGTGGCGCAAGCCCGCCAGCCAGCACGACAAGGCGAAGACGTTTGAACCGATCCCGAACGGATTCCGGATGATCGGCCATGCTCCGTCGAAGAATAGCCCTCCGTATCAATTATTGAAGTGGGTCTCCGGGGGAGAACTCACCACGACCATCGACTTCGTGTTGCCGAATCAGCGGTATGAATTTATCCAGTGCGGATCGCTGTGGGTCTCGATCAGGGTCCTGATGACGCCGATTACGGAACATGAAACCCGCATGGATTTCTGTGCGGCATGGAATGCCTTCCGTTGGCTGCCGTTCGGCAAGTCGATTTTTAGATATTTCGCCAAGGGCTTTCTGGCGCAAGATAAAGTGGCGATGGACCGCCAGTCGATCGGACTCAAGTACAAGCCGCCGTTCCGCCTCGTCGGCGACGCCGACCAGCAGGCGAAGTGGTATCACAAGTTGAAAGCGGCTCATATTACGTCGCTCCAGACCGGACTACCATTCGATCACCCACTCAAAGGACCTGTCACGCTGCGATGGCGAAGCTAAGGTTCTTTCTCGTCGGTCTCGTGGTTTCCGTCGGATTCGCCGCACAGTGGTGCCCGCCTCCGGTCACGGCCCAAGTCTCGCGGGTTATATCGGTCCCTACGCTGGGCGTGCGTACCGATGGCTTGCCCGGTGTGATCAATCAGGTGTTGATTCAATTTGAGCGCATTGCTGCTCAGCACGGGCCGGTCATTGACTTCAATGAAATCAATCTCGGCGGAGGCTCTCTGGTGGGCGAGGAGTGGAAAGACGGAGCACGCCATGCTGTGCAGGCCGTCGCCAGGCTCGTGGGAGAGGATGGACATGATTGGCGGATCACACTGAAGAATCGGGCCGTGACTGCTGTGACGGACGGTCGAAGTTCGAGCGGCGCCATTGCGGTCGGCATTCTGGCTGCCTATAAGGGCGATGCGCTGAGAGCGGATATCGTGGTGTCCGGCGTGATTACGCCGGATGGGCGGATCGATGTGGTGGGCGGCTTGCCAAGCAAGCTTGAGGCGGCTGCCGGGGGACAGTATCGATCGCTGGTGATTTCACGCCATCAACCCTACACCTCGGATTGGCCTCAAGGTGAAGAGGCGGCGGCTCGTTTGCGCGTCGCGCTGATTCAGGTCCGCACGTTGGCGGAGGCTTACGAGGCGATGACCGGAGGCGGGCGCTAACGTTCTTTCGATTCTGTGGGCAGGATTAACTCCATCGCCCGCCGGATCTGGTCTCGGGATCCGAGTAAGACTACGACATCGCCGGGGAGCAGTTTGGTTTTTTCCGACGGGTTTGACTCGGTCACCCCCGCTCTGGTCCAGGCAATGACCGAGGCCCCGGTCCGTGGCCGCAGCGACAGTTGGGAAAGCAGTTTCCCGGCTGCCGGTGAGTCTTCTTCAATCCGGCAGGTCTCTACCTCCACATCGCTGAGTGTCCCCCCGCGAAGATGATGGGCCAGTTCAGGCAAGTCGCTCCGGCGCAACAGGGCGTACCCTTCCCGGCGCACCTGTTCGGCTTTCCGCATGACGAATTCCTGCGGCATGTTGTAGGTGCGGAGCACCAGGGCAAAGATTTCAATCGACGTCTCAAACTCTTCCGGCACCACGTCATCGGCGCCGAGTTGATGGAGTTCTTCCAGTTCCCGCAGGTAGCGGGTCCGGACCACGATATGGAGTTTCGGATTCAAGCCTCTGGCGACCTGTACGGTACGTCTGGCCATGAAGGGATCGGAAATCGCCACGACCAGCACGCGCGCATCTTCGATCTTTACATGGCGGAGCACGTTTGGATTCGTCGCGTCGCCGTAGTACAGCGGAAGCCCATGCCGGGTTTCTCGTTGGACCGTATCGCCATCGAGATCCAGCGCGATATAGGGCACTTCTGTTTCACCCAGCACCCGGGCGAGGTTTCGCCCGTTCAGCCCATATCCCACGATGATCACGTGATCTTTGATCCGGAGATGCCGTCCTTCCGTTTCGAGAACATGGGCGGTCGTTCGACCGGGAAACCAGTGGCGGAGTCGCTGCATCGCTTCAGCCCGGCGCGCAAGGTGTGGGGACCACTGCATGAGGAACGGGGTAATGATCATCGAACACACCGAAACGGCCAGGAACACTTGATAGGGGGCCCCGGTCAGCAATTTATTTTCTTGTCCGACTTGCGCGAGGATGAAACTGAATTCGCCGACCTGTGCGAGAGCCACGCCGGCCATGACGGCTGAACGTGGAGGAATGGCGACAGCGAGGACGGCCCCGGCTCCAGTCACAAACTTGATTACGAGGATGGCGGCGAGGAGGCCGGTCACCACGGCAGGATATTCAAGCAGGATCCGCCAGTCCATTAAGATACCGATGGACACAAAGAACAGACTGTTGAAACTGTCTCGAAACGGCAACACTTCCGCCATGGCCTGATGACTGAATTCCGATTCGGAAATGATGAGCCCCGCGATGAAGGCGCCCAGCGCCAGCGAGAGACCGCCGAGCGA
>CAYHNM010000077.1:0-6506 GCA_964357985.1 uncultured Nitrospira sp.
TGGTCCGCGAAGTGCTCGGCTGTGCCAGCCGGTGGTTGGATGAGGTGTATGAAGAAGTGGCGAAACGTCAACCGGAGGCGTTGGGGTTGGCGTCCAATGACGATGAGGGGACGGAAGCGGTGTGAGCCATGGCACGGTTTCGACCTCGAAAAACGTTTAAGCTGGTCACCCATCTTCGGGAAGGCCATCAGGCCCCGCTGCCCGCCTGGAAGCGGGAAGAGCAAGGGCTGTCCCGCGATCTTGAAGAGCGTTGTTCGACGGTTCAGCAGCACTGCGGCGATGCCGCCAGTCATCTGCGTTTAGGTCGTCTCGTCCCTCGACTCACCCATTACGATTACGGTATCAGAGAATCGGCACTGGCTGAGCTTGAACTGGCCACTCAGCTGATCCGTGTCGGCGCCCGGGTGAATTTTCTGCCGGAGTCGCAGGCGCGGACGGCCGATCTGGAATGCCGCCTGGGGCGCGAACGGTTTTTCGTGGAAGTGACGGCGATGGTCGGATCGGCAACACGCCAGCGGCTGCCGCTTCGGGGATTGATTCCCTGTGACGAGTTGGGGGACGAAGAGGATCGGGGTGTCATCTTGATCCATCGCATTCTCGCGCGCATCCGGCAGAAGGCGAAACAGTTGGCCGACTACTGCGATCCGGTGGTGCTCTGTATCTCCGTCCCGCGTGCGGATCTGTTGGGGGGGAGGACAAGCCGGCATGAAGAAATCTGGTTAGACCTCAAGGCTCTGGCCGGTTCAGTGACGGTGTTGCTGACCACGCTGCGGCAGCTCAGTGCCGTCATGATTGTCCTGTGGGATGTCGAGCCGCTGCCGTCAAAAGCGGGGACGAGGCTGGCTAACGTTGACCTTGCCGAACGACCGAAGCGGCAACGAGGCTACCCACGTGTTCGGATGTTGGTCCAGAATCCCGGTGTGCGGTCACCGCTCACAGAGTCGCAGGAAGAGACCTTTCGGCAGGTGCTCTGAGCGGTCAGGCGGGAAGCGAACTCTTCAACATTTCCAGATTCTTCGTCACCATCGCGTCGCCGTTCTTCGTGGAGACCTCGATGCCGGTGACTGATACCGCGCGACATTCGTCGATCCGGCCAAGCTTGTGCAGCGATTGCGCGAGGGCGTAGTAGGCGGCAGAATATGTCGGCTTTACCGTGACGCATTGCTGCAGAGCCTTGGCCGCTTCGTCAAAGTTTCCATCTTCCATATAGGCCCTCCCGAGACCGAACCAGGCGACGTCATCCGTCGGTTCAATCGCGAGTACTCTCTTGAGTGGTTCGATGCGGGGATTGGGCATGTCGTCCTCCAGTTCATTCGACGATAGCAGCGGCGAGCGCTCGTTGTCTATGCCGATTCCTGCGTGATAATCTTATTACATACGTCACGATGATGCATTCCACGTTTTACTTTTAACGTTTCACGGCTTTCGTTATGGGCAAGACCGGACTCGTCTACGATCCGCGGTATCTCGAACACGATATGGGGATGGGCCATCCCGAGTCGCCGAACCGGTTGCGCGCGATCATGCAGCAGCTGGAACAGAGCGGTACGATGGCGCAATTGACCAGGATCGAGCCGCGCATGGCAGAGGATGAGTGGATCACCCAGGTGCACACGGCGGCCTATCTCGCTTCGCTGAAGCAGCATGCGCCTGCCAGTGGTCGCGTCTCGCTCGATCCCGATACGTCCATGTCTCCCGGTTCGCTCACCGCCGCCTATCTGGCAGCGGGAGGGGCGCTGGCTGGCGTGGATGCGATGATGATGAAACAGGTCGATCATGTATTCTGTGCGGTGCGGCCTCCCGGACATCATGCCGAAGCCAACCGGGCGATGGGTTTTTGTTTGCTCAACAATGTTGCGATCGCCGCACGCTATGCCCAGAAGAGGCACGGCCTTTCCCGTGTGTTGATTGTCGATTGGGATGTGCATCACGGCAACGGGACACAGCATTGTTTTGAAGATGATCCCTCCGTCCTCTTTTTCAGCACGCATCAATTTCCACACTATCCTGGCACCGGTCGTGAGTCGGAGCGGGGCCGGGGCGCCGGGGAAGGCGCCACGATCAACGTGCCGATGGAAGCGGGAGAGGGTGACGACGAGTATCGCACCATCTTCCACCAGGTACTGGTGCCGGCTGCAGAGCAGTTCAAGCCTGAGTTGGTGATTATCTCCGCTGGATTCGACGCGCACAAAGACGATCCGCTCGCCAGTATGGGATTGACCGAGTCGGGCTATGCGGAGTTGACCGGCATCGTCGCCGGCATCGCCAAGCGGTATGCTCAGGGGCGCATCCTGTCGTCCCTTGAAGGCGGGTATAATCTCACGGCCCTGGCGGCCTCGGTTGACGCCCATGTGCGCGGGCTGTTAGCCCTATGACACGGCTGGTGAAAATAGGGTTGGGCGTGGTCGTTCTGGCCGCCGCGATCTACGTCTACTATACCGAGATCAAGCCCGTCGTCATTTTCGGTTTGCGCGACGATTATGCGCACGCGATTCCCTTTCAGAAAGTGCCTGAGGGGCTGACCAGCCTCAGCGCGGAATCATGCGGCCAGTGCCATCGCGAGATCTATGACGAGTGGAAGACCAGCATCCATGCGAAGGCCTATGAAGATCCGTTCTTCCAGGCCTATTGGAAGAAGGATAAAAACATCTGGGTCTGCCTGAATTGCCACACGCCGCTGGAGAATCAGCAGCCGACGCTCATCAAGGAGATTCCACGCGGGCGTGTTGAGAAAGCCGTGGAAGAGCCGAATCCTCATTACGATCCGGCCTATCAAAAGGAGTCGATCACCTGCGCCGCCTGCCATGTGCGCGATGGGGTGATTTATGGACCATTCGAGGATTCCGCCGCGCCGCATCCCACGAAGTTCGATCCGAACTTCCGGACCACCCAGGTCTGTCAGCGCTGTCACAATGTCGTGTCGGGGCCTGCGCAGTTCTACAATGTGGGGCCTTGCGGGACCTATGCCGAGTACGAAGGCAAGTTCTTCATGCAGGAGCGGGGCTTCATCTGCCAGAGCTGTCACATGCCCGAGGTCGATCGTCCTGTGGCGCCCGATAGCCCGATCCGGCATGGCCGCCGGCATCTGTGGCGGGGCGGGCATGATCCGGATATGATTCAGCGGGCGGTGGCGATTGAGGTGAAGACGGATACTCCGCAGCCTAAACCGGGCGACGAAATCGCCTTTACGCTGAATCTGATCAATGCCGGCGCGGGGCATAAGATCCCGACCGGCGATCCCGACCGGCACTTTACCATCGAGTTTTCCGTCGAGGACGCGCAGAAAAACGTGTTGGACCAGCAGAAATCGACGATGGGGCGCTGGATTCTCTGGCAACCGGCCATTCTCGAACTGTACGATAATCGTCTCTTGCCGCTGGCCAGCCGGGAGTACAGTTTTGCCTACCGCATCCCGCCTAAACCAGAGGGCTTGATTCTCAAGGCACGGGTGCAGTACCACATTCTGACGGACGGGCAGCACGAGATGCTCCGGACCAAGTATGGGCTGACGGGGAACGACCCCTATCGGTTCGTGATCTATGAACGGGAGTTTCCTCTTTCGGAGAAACTTGCGGCGGTCATGGAGCAGGAGAATCGCCGGCAGACCGCGCTCAGCCGTCTGCAAGAAGGAACGAGTTGCAAGGTACAGGCTGCGAGCTGATTCTGTAGGAACAAAGGAAGCATATGACACACCCGTTATTGATGGATACGGACACGTTGCAGCAGCGGCTTGGACAGCCCGGACTGGTGATTGTCGATGTCCGGGGGAAATCGGCCTATGAGTTCGGCGGCCACATTCCCGGCGCCGTGCATTCGACCTGGCACGAATACAGCGATCCGAATGCGATTCCGAAAGGGCTCCTGAATCCTGATCTTGCGCAGATTGAGCGGCAGCTCTCGGCACTGGGGATCAGCAACGACAGCGAAGTGGTCATCTACTCCAATCCCTTCGATAACTGGGGCGATGAAGGGCGCATGTTCTGGATGCTGGAATATCTCGGCCATCAGAATTTGAAAGTGCTCGACGGCGGCTGGGTCAAGTGGACGGCGGAGAAGCGCCCCTTCGGTCATGGCCGTGAAACGCCCAAGCCCGGGACCTTTACAGCCAAGCCGGTAAAAAGTGTGGCGATTACCAAGGATGAACTTAAGCTCATCGTCCGGCAGGCGCATCCGCAAACGGCTGTACTGGATGCGCGCAGCCTGGAAGAGTATCTCGGCAAGGAAGTGTCGGGGATTCCGCGTCCCGGACACATTCCGTCCGCATTACATGTCGCGTGGAACACGTTTCTCAACAAGGACGCGACGGTCAAAGATTTTGTCGCCATCAAGGATTCCCTGCAAGACAAGGGGATACAGGATTCCCAGGAGATTGTCTGCTATTGCACCGGGGGTGTCCGGTCGGCGTGGCTCTATTTTGTGCTGAAGTTGGTGGGCTATCAAAAGATCAGGAATTATCCCGGGTCCTGGTGGGAGTGGAGCCGGGACTTTGCCTGTCCGGTTGAAAAGGACATACAAGGGTTACAGAAAATTCTAGGGTTCAACGAGTCCGCGCGACCTTCTTGACAGTCAAAAACGCGCTGTGTAAGGTGAATTCATGAGCGCATCTATTTTGTGCTGATCTGCGCAATCCTATCTAACCTTGAGGGAGGCCATAATGACAAGATCTATTCGTCGCGGAATGTTGGCGCTGGCGGCAGTGAGTGCGATGGTTGCCGGTCCGGTCATGACCGGGCTTGCGTTGGCGGATAATAAGCATGTGGCTGAGGCTGTTGAGCATGCGAAAGAAGCCGCAGCTCACGGCAAGCAGGGCCATGCCGATGCGCTGGTTCAGCATGCCGAAGGCGCGCTGAAACATGCCGAGGCAGCCGGGGTGAAGAATCCGCACCTGGACGAGGGCGTCAAGCATCTCAAAGAAGCGATCGAGCACGGCAAGCAGGGTCATGCCGATGTGGCGGCCAAGCACGCCGAAGGCGCTGTGACGCATCTGTCGGAAGTGAAGTAATACTTCTTCACTGTAGAGTGACCGGCTGTCAGCTGACAGCATGGGGTTTCGGAGCGGGCAGGGGACAAGTACCCTGCCCGTTCTTGCTTGAGGGGGAGTGAGCGTCGTGCGAGTCGGGTATTACCAATATGAGCCGGAGTTTGGCGCAGTCGCAAAAAACCTGGATGCGATTCGCGCCAAGCTGGAACAGACCGAGGCCGACCTCATGGTCCTGCCGGAGCTCTGCGCCTCGGGCTATCAGTTTGTGTCGGCCGAGGAGGCGCAACGGTTGTCCGAGCCGGTGCCGGACGGGCCGACCACGAAGCTGCTGATCGATGTCGCCAAGCGCCGCCGGATGCATATCGTGGCCGGCCTGCCGGAGCGGGCGGGATCGCACTGTTACAACTCGGCGGTGGTCGTCGGGCCGTCAGGATTGCTCGGCTGCTATCGGAAGAGCCACCTGTTTTTTGAAGAGACGCTCTGCTTTGCTCCCGGAGATACCGGCTTTCACGTTTGGGATATCGGGTCCGCCAAGATCGGCGTCATGATCTGTTTCGATTGGTATTTCCCGGAATCTGCGCGGACGCTGGCGCTTATGGGAGCCGACATTATCTGCCATCCCTCTAATCTGGTCCTGCCGAATTGCCCGGACTCCATGCCGGTGCGTTGTCTGGAGAATCGTGTTTTTGCAATTACGAGTAATCGTATCGGAACCGAGGCGCGCGGCGGCAAAGATGCCCTCACCTTTATCGGGAACAGCGAAGTGGTCAGTTCCCGTGGCATCATCCTGCAACGCGCGCCGCGCGACCGTGAAGAGCTGGCCGTGGTAGACATCGATCCGACCGAAGCGCGGAACAAGACCCTCACCCGCTACAACGATCTGCTCGGCGATCGCCGCCCCTCTCTCTATCACAAGTAGCGTGTCCCCGTGGAAAGCGGACTCTCGTTCAGCGGCCGTTCTCAGTGTAGGCTTGCGCCATGCGCACGAGCACGGTAGGATCTTTCTATGGATATGGAACTCGGCAAAGGCATTTTCCTCGTGGCGACGCCCCAATTGCGCGATCCGAATTTCCGGCAGACCGTGGTGTTACTCTGTGAACATGGCGACGAAGGCGCACTCGGTGTCGTCGTCAATCGGCCGACGGCCATGTCCATCTCGGAAGCGCTCCCGCAGGTGCCCATCATCGAAGGGGCGAGTCACGTGCTCTATGCCGGGGGGCCTGTGCAGACGAATCACGTCATGCTCCTGTACCGGGTCGACCAGCTGCCGGAGAATTCCCACCATGTGTTTGACGGGGTGTGTCTCGGTGGAGACATGGGCGTGGTCGAACGGATTCTCACCGGCCCGACGACCAAAGATTCTTTCCGTGCCTATCTCGGGTATTCAGGCTGGGGTCCAGGCCAGCTGGAGTCGGAGATGAAGACCGGTTCGTGGATCACCTTACCGGCTGATTCAACAATCGTGTTTGAGAAAGATCCTGCGCAGGTGTGGCAGGAGATTCTGCTGTCCCTGGGCGATGCCTAC
>CAYHNM010000078.1:0-6465 GCA_964357985.1 uncultured Nitrospira sp.
CTTTGGGGGAGAGGGGGCAGGGAGTCGTCCCGGCGTATTACAGCATTGCGATGAACGGATTCGCATTCCGATGAAGGGGCATGTGCAGTCGCTGAATGTCTCGGCTTCTGCGGCGGTGACGCTCTTTGAGGCGGTGCGGCAGCGCGGTGTGCCCGCATCAACCCGCCCACGCTAGCGGATCTTCAGCACGCCGCCTTGAATGGCGTTCTTCAGGAGTTGTGCGGTGTTGGACACCCGCATCTTCTTCATCATGTTCGCGCGGTGCGCTTCCACCGTTTTCACGCTGATCTTGAGCTTGGTGCCGATTTCCTTATTCTTGAATCCGGCCCAGATCAATTCCAGAATTTCCTGCTCACGCGCGGTGAGTGACTCCGGACGTTTCTTGCGAGGAGGGGGCTCAAGGTCTGCAAGGGATTTGCGTACCCGAGGCTTGGTCGTTGCTTTGGCCATAATCGTCGGTTCTCCTTTGAATCGCCGGAGCTTGAGGTATACTGGATTCGCGCGGCTGCGCCTCAGGCGCGCTGCGGGGAAAATTATAGAGGCGTTCTTCATGAGTGTAAATGCAAGCACAATGGCCCTAGTAGGGTTACTGAGTACGGAAACCAGAGTATTCGTAACCAGCTAGAGAGAAATTGGAGTGAGTCTCGGTTTCAACAGGAGCCTGGCGCGGTATGTGGCAGCTGTATTTCGTAGTGGGACTCTTGGGCGCACTCATTGGGAGTTTTCTCAACGTGTGCATTTACCGATTGCCTCGCCATGAATCCATTGTTTGGCCGGGATCCCATTGTCCTGCCTGCTCCAAGCCGATTGCATGGTACGACAACGTACCGATTCTGGGCTATCTGATGCTTGCCGGTCGATGTCGTGCCTGTTCCGTCAGTATTCCGCTCCACTATCCAGTCATAGAAGCCTTGAATACGGTTGGGTATCTGGCCATGCTCTGGTTCTTCGGGCCTACGATGGTAGCGGCGGTCTATGCCATCTTTTTTTCTGCCTTGCTCGTGGTGGCGGGTACGGACTTGTCCCATAAGATTATTCCCAATGCTGTCACCTTTCCCGGGATTGTTTTAGGGCTGGTGAGTGCCGCAACCATCTTGCCATTGGGATTGCTGAATGGCCTCGTTGGCCTGCTCGTTGGCGGCGGGATTTTGTGGCTACTCGCCTGGGCCAGTCCCTATCTGTTCGGCAAGGAAGGGATGGGCGGTGGGGATATCAAATTACTGGCAATGATCGGGGCATTTCTGGGGTGGAAGCTGGCATTGATGACGATCATGATTGGCTCTCTGGTCGGGTCGGTCGTTGGCGTGTCGCTACTTGCGGCGCAGGTGATCAAGCGCGAGGAGTATATTCCCTTTGGCCCTTTTCTGGTCCTGGGCGCAGTGAGCGCCCTCTTCTTTGGAACCCCCATTCTTGAGTGGTACCAGGGGTTGTTGGCGGGCTAACCTCATCCCTTCAATTCACACTATTCGTTCTCCTCTGTATCTATTCCTTTCCCGGTTGTATCCGTCTTGTCACGCGGTCATGCGCTGCGCGTGGCACGTCCCGATGCCTATGTTTCGTGACTATTCATTCCATTTCCCGATGATTTCCCTGTGAGATTCAAAGGGATCGGTATCTTGCTCCTATCGGCTCATGTCGAAATGCAGAGCGGTGCGCTACAGGTATGGCTCTTGATATGACACCTGAGTATGAACCGATGCAGCGCAAACAGAACATCAGTTGTGAAGAGTGAGAGCGGGTTCAGCCTCACTGAGGCGCTGACCTCGATGGCGATCGTCGGACTCGTGTCGGCGTTGGCCATTCCCAATCTGATGATGCTGAACGCGCGCATGCAGGCCGATGTGTTTGCGCAGCAGGTCTCGTCTGAACTCCGTTGGGCGAGGCAATGGGCGATCTCGAAGCGAGACCGTGTCCGGCTGGTATTCGATCAAGACCGCCAGGCGATCGTCGCTGAGGTCGGTAACGATCGCGTGCAGCACCACCAGTTGTCGTATCAGCACAAAGGGCTTGAGATCGATGAGCCGAGCGCGGGGCCGGATGTCGTGTTTCATCCGAGCGGTCGCTCTGCGACCGCCACCACGATCCAATTCCGCAACGGCCAGGGGCATGCCCGCACCATCACCGTGAGTCTCACGGGACGGGTCACGATTCGATGAGGCGGCGTCACGACAGAGGCTTCAGTCTGGTGGAGGCGATGGTTGCCATGAGTATTTCGACGATCGTCGTGATGGGAGGGATGGCGGCGCTGCAGGTGTCTGGCAGACTGGTTCAACAGGGGGCGATAAAGACCAGGGCGTTGGCGCTGGCGCAGGGGCGTTTGGAAGCGAAACGGTCCGTGCGGTGGGAGGCGCTTCTACAGGATGATCTCGACCACGATGGCAGAACGGATGTGACGATGGCCGATGATGGGCAGGGGGCCGATGTCTCGGCAGGAGATGGCATTTACTCGGCACAGTGGGAGCATGACGGAGTGACTCTGAAGTGGACGGTGGCGATGGACCGTCTCGGGCCACTCAGCACAGCCGGCTTGGTGACGATTCGGGCGGCGGCATCCTATCAGGCGCTCGGTGGTGTGCGGGTGGTGGAGGTGGGAACCGTTCGGGCCAATCCGACATTTACAGGAGACCGATGAGCGGATTGAGTCGACATCATAGGTGGCTGAAAAGCCTGATCTCACCGTCCGGGGTGTGTTTATCCGAACTGATGGTGGCCTTGGCGATCGGAACGCTGGTATTGGCGGGAAGTCTGGAGGCGTTCAACATCGTGCAGGCTCAGGCCGTTCGACAGCAACGCATCATGGCCGCCCAGCAAGAGATGCGGTTGGGTTTGGAAGTGTTTGAGCAGGAAGTACGGATGGCTTCGTCGTCGACCATTGCCATTGCCAGGTCTGATCGCTTTGAGTTTTCTGCCAACATCCATGGGTTACGGACGGTGACAACGAGCCCTGTCGCGGCCGGTCAAACCGTTTTGCCTGTGCAGAACGGCAGTGGGTGGGAAGCAGGGAAAACCGTGGTGCTCTGTGGAATGAGTGGGTGCGAATCCCACCGACTGGGGAGCCCAGGCCAGCGCAGCCAGCTCCTGCTGAGTGGTCCGGTTGGGGGAGCCTATCCGGCTGGTGCGTCGGTAGAGGTGCGCAATCGGGTGACGTACTACACCCGGGTTGATGACCGAGATCGCATGCAGCTGATGCGGCAGATTGATGGAGGCGCCGGGGTGCTGATCGGCGATCTGCAGTCGGTGCGGTTGTCGTACTGGGATGAGTGGGGGCAGGCTGGTGCGGGGATAGGCCGGATTATTCGTGTCGCAGTGGAACTGATGCCGGTTGTCGGCAACCTCACGATTGTTCGAGACGTCACGGTGCGCTCCTAGCGCATCGGATGAAAGGAGTCAGGCGCCATGAAGACAGTTCAACCACGCGCATCTCACGAACAGGGCATTGCGCTTCTGGGGGTCATCATCCTTGCTTTGGTGCTGGCGCTGGTCGGTGCTGCGCTGCTTGACCTGGCAGGCCAAGAGGCGTCGAGCGCCTCTGGAGCAGCCGATGTCGCCGTGGCTCAAGCCGTTGCCGATGCGGCGCAGGATCTGGTCATCGCCTGGTTTCATAGTCCGCACACCAGCCCGTCGGCGGTGGCGGCGCTCCTGACCAAGCGGCAGTCATCATCAGCCGGAAGTCCCTCATTTTTCGACCAGGCCGGACGGTCTCAATTCATCGGGACGGCCGATCGTCCCGATGTGCTGCTCGACGCTTCACGGACTGCAGACCAACATCTGTTGAACGATGCAGGGACAGGAATGTTTCGATTCCTGGAGGATCTCGGCTCAGTGCAAGAGCTGAAGGTCTATGCACCGGGCGCACCTGGGTTACTCTGTACGGTCGACGCAACAGTCACGACGGCGAGTTCTTCCGCGAGACATGCGGTCTCGATGCAACTCGGTGCCCTGGAAATTCCGGCACTGCGGGCCGGAATCCAGGTGGGAGGAAATCTTGGCCTGCCGCAGGTCGCGCCGGAGTCTGGCGCACTGGTGCATTGGGGAGATCTGACCATAGGCGGTGACCTGACGGTGCAGCGGGTGGAGGATCTCCCCTCGCAGAGTGACAGCGCACCGGTGACCGGCGTGAGTTATCGCGACATGTCTCATCGCGAAGACCGATGGTTGTCGATGTGGATAGGGGGACCGGTTCATCTCATACAACTTTCACCGGGGCAGAGCAGTAACGTCGCGTTTCCCTTCAATGTCCATGCGAATCGGCATCCGACCCCTGGTGTGCGGCGAGATCGCTGGGGGTATGAACAGCTCAAGCAACTGGCCAAACAACATGGCGCCTACTTGGCCATCGATCGGGAGGGCCTACTGTATCCGAGCGGGTCAGTAGAGCCGGGGCATGGTGTGACGCCCGACGACTATCTTCGCTCACGCAGCGTTGGCGATACCCGAGGCTTAATCTTCGTTGACACCCTGGATCAGAAGGCTCCTCGGGCCGACAACCTTGGGGTGGTTCGGTTGAGTGCGGGTTATCTTGAAGCGGTCCTTGTCGTGCAAGGCCATGTCATGGCGGGGCCTGCTGGGCCTGGGCAGTCCCTCTCTGTACTGAGTCCTCCTGCCGGAGGAAGCGGGGCAGCCGGGAGCCGGACCGCCGTTCAACTTTCGGATATTCACCTGAACGGGGCGCTCTATGCTGTCGGGAATATCACCCTCGATCGCTCAATGCGGGTGTTCGGGGCCGTCGCGGCTGAAGGTATGATTACGACTACTCACCCTGGGGCGACCATGGAGCTATGGTACGACCACGAGATGGGGCGAGGACTGTTTCGCGGGATTCCGGTTGTCATGCGGGCGCCTGGGACCTGGATGGTCCGATATGAATGACAACGACGTGGCAGAAAGGAGAAGAATGGTGCAGAGTCCAAGCGAAAAGTTCTCCGGCGCGATTCATCCTGACAACATCGAACATCCGGCACGCAAGCGTCCGCCTGCCCGTATGGATCGAGAGCGCTGTCTCCTTATGTTGCTGGTGACTCGTGGTACGCTCAGTCAGGATGAGATGGGAGCTGCGTACGAATCCGTGCAGACACAAGGTGTTGACCTGGAGACGCTCCTCCTCGACACCTATCACGTTGCTAAGTCTGACTTCGGCGCCGTGCTCAGCGAGTATTTTAGCTGTCCGTTTCTTGCGTTTGATGAACGCGCCGTTCTAGAGGTGGCGCTTCTCAAAAATCTGCGCATTGAATATCTCCGCAAAAGCGCCTGGGTGCCGATCAAGCGGCAAGGAACGGTGGTGGAGATTCTGAGGGTGGATCCGCAGGATCTCGATAAAGATCCGGATATCCGGCGGGCGTTTCCACGGCTGACGATTCGAGTTGTTGTCGGGCTGCGGCGCGATCTCGAAAAGTGGTTGCTTCTGGCCACAGAGCAGTCGGCTCGCGGGGCGATCGCCGACATTCTCGGCGAACTTGTGCATGAGGTCTGGAACGAAGCCGACAGCAACGTGCAGCAGATTACGGAGCACGATTCCGCCATTGTGCGACTAGCGAATCATTTGATTGCCGAGGCAGACCGGCTCGGGGCCTCGGATATTCATATTGAGCCGTACTCGACCGGACGAGATATCGCCGTGCGTTTCCGTGTTGATGGGACCTGCTTCCCGTACATGAAAATTCCCTCCGGCTATCGGCGCGCGGTCGTGTCGCGTATCAAGATCATGGCCAATCTGGATATCGCAGAGCGTCGTAAACCGCAGGATGGAAAGATTCGCTATCGTCTCGGAAAAGATCGGGATCTTGAACTGCGTGTGGCGACGCTTCCTACAGCGGGAGAGAATGAAGATGTCACGCTGCGACTCTTAACGGCAAAAACGCCGATGCCGTTAGATGCCATGGAGTTTATGCCGGGCGTCTTGCAGACCGTGAAGGAGTTGGCCGAACGTCCGCAGGGCATTCTTCTCTGCGTGGGTCCGACCGGGTCCGGGAAAACCACGACTTTGCATGCCCTGTTGAAGCAGGTGAATACCGATGCCCGCAAGATCGTGACTGCAGAGGATCCGATCGAGCTGACCCAGGAGGGGCTTCGTCAAGTGCAGGTGCACCCTAAGATCGGCTTTACTTTCGCTGCGGCCATGCGGGCATTCCTGCGGGCCGATCCGGATGTCATCATGATCGGGGAGATGCGCGATAAAGAAACCGCCGATATCGCGATTGAGGCGTCACTGACAGGTCACTTGGTGATGAGTACGCTGCACACCAACAGTGCCGTCGAAACTGTGACGCGACTGTTGGACATGGGGTGCGATGCGTTCAACTTTTCCGATGCGATGCTAGGCGTGTTGGCGCAACGATTGTGCAAGCGCCTCTGTGTGCATTGCAAAGAAGCGTATCATCCGGATCAGCAGGAGTTTGCCGACCTGGTTCAGGCCTATGGAGTGTGTGACTGGGATCGAGTGGGCGTCATGTACTCGGCTGAGCTGAG
>CAYHNM010000079.1:0-6461 GCA_964357985.1 uncultured Nitrospira sp.
TACGTTGAGGATCGTTTTGAGCCGAGAACGAAGCCCGAAGCCATTTTCAACAGACAAGTAGGATTTTACCGAAGAACTTGCGGCCAAGCATCTGCTCTTGCGCCGCGCGAGCCTCTTGAAGCGGATAGGTACGATCGATGACCGGGATCAGCCGCTTCTGGCCCATCAGTTCCGCCGCCTTCACCAGTTCAGCCCTGGTGCCCATATAGGAGCCTTTGATGGTGAACTGTCTGGAATAGACATACCGGAGATCCACCTTCACCTCAGCGCCGGTCGTGGCCCCACAGGTAATCAACCGCCCGCCTTTCGCCAGCGACGCCAGACAGCTGTCCCACACTTCCGGCCCGATATGCTCGATGACCACGTCGACGCCGTGGCCTTCGGTCAGTAGCTTCACACGATCCGCCACTTTCTCCTTCGTGTGATTGATGACCGCATCGGCGCCGAGTACCACCGCCTTGGGAATCTTGTCGTCCGACCCGACCGTCGTGATGACGCGCGCGCCGGCGAGCTTCGCCAGTTGGATGGCCATGGTCCCAACGCCGCTCCCGCCGCCCATAATCAACACCGTCTCGCCATGTTGGAGGCCGGCTTGAGCAAAGAGCATATGCGAAGCAGTGACCGAGACGAGCGGAAATGCCGCCGCCTGCTCGAACGAGAGATTCTCCGGAATAGGCAGCACGTTGAGGAACGGCACCTTCACATATTCGGCATAGCCGCCATGCATCATCGCGCCTAGGAGGCTATAGGATCGGCAGAAATTGTCCCGTCCTGCCAGACACTGTTCGCATTTCCAACAGCTGATCCCTGGCGAAATAAACACGCGCTGCCCGACCGTCACATGATCGGCCTGCGCGCCGACCTGCTCCACGACACCCGCCACATCCGACCCTGACACATGCGGCATCGGCATGGGATAAGCCGGATTGCCCTGGCGAATCCAAATATCGAGATGGTTCAACGCGCAGGCTTTGACCTTGACCAACACCTCATCCGGGCCAATCACCGGCATCGGCAGATCTTCATAGGTCAATTTGTCCGGGCCACCATGCGCACGAAACAGAACAGCTTTCATATTCAGCTCCTTGCTAGACCACACCCTACCTTATAGAACTAGATCGGAAACAACCGGCAGAAGCTTGAGAGAAAGGAAACTAGTTCAACATCCATCCAATCCAACAACAGAAGTTTTGAATGGGCGGGTGGCAGCGAGGTGGGCGCCCGACCGCCCGCAGCGGGGTCCCTACACCGGGCGGGGTGCGAGGACGGTCGGGCTCCTAGCTGTCAGGACCCGCCTTGCAGGATGATCAAAACGTCATCTAACAAGGCCGCAGGGAGTGCGGCGACTGAGGCGCAGCTTTCTCACCCACCCGCCCCTCATGAACCAGATCGCTATAAACAAGAACCAAGGAGCTACCAGCAGGTTACTCAAAAAGGTCGTCAGCAAGGCCGCAGACGACGAAAGCACCGGAGGCGTACCCTCAGGGGTACGTTGAGGATGCTTTCGAGGCGAGAACGAAGCTGGCGGCCTTTTTCAGCAACCTGCTAAAACTTCAGCTCGCCCTCAACCACCATGACACACTCCCCTCCGACTTTGACTTCCTGAATAACTCCATCGGACGAATCCACCTGGATGAGAATGCGCGAGGGCCGCTCGATCTCATAGCCCTGCTCCGAGACAATCTCGGTCGTCGGCTTCACATCAATAATGCGATGATGCACCAGATAGGCGCCCAGCGCCCCGCTGGCGCTGCCGGTGGCGGGATCTTCAAGAATGCCGATGGCCGGCGCAAACATGCGGGTATGGACCGTCGAATCAGGCTCGACCGTCACCGTCGAAAAGACCATGATACCGTTGGCGCCGAAACGACCGCAGAGATCGGTAATAGCAGAGGGATCGGGCCGGATCGACCGGATCGCTGTCAGTGTCCGGATCGGCAGGATGAGGACCGGCAATCCGGTCGATACCACCTCAATCGGCGACTTGGCCTCGGCCACCACGTACTTGGGAAGCCCGAGCGAAATGGCCAGCTTGTAGAAGTCTTCCTCATCCTCCACTGCGTCAAGAAACTCCGGCTTCGGCTGCGACATGACCACATGCTCAATCTGCTTCCCCACCCCACGCAACTCCACCGGAAACAATCCGATGTTGCACTCGTAGAGCAGGCGGGTCACCGCGCCGGTCAGCGGCACGAGCCCGAGCTGAGCCAGCAGATAAAAAGTCCCGATGACCGGATGGCCGGCAAAGGGCAGTTCCTGCGTCGGCGTAAAAATCCGCAACCGCACCACGGCCGCCTGATCGGTCGGAGGGAACACAAAGACCGTCTCGGAGAGATTCATCTCCCGGGCGATCTGCTGGAGTTGATCATCGGAGAGCCCGTCGGCATCGGGAAACACGGCAACAGGATTGCCGCCGAACGGCTCGGAGGTAAACACGTCGGCTTGGTAGAACTTCAGCGAGCGGCGATCAGGCATACTGCCTCCTGAGCTGGTGGCAAATAGCTTATAGCTTATGGCCAATGGCAAAACGATGAACGAGTTGGACATTCATCTCTTGCTATACACTCTTCATTCTGCTCGTGCCATAAGCCACACGCCATATGCTCTTTATGCTGGTCTTGGCAACGCCTCATACGATTGCACCAATGGATTACGAATGTAATTCTCGACATAATTCTGCAGCGACCCGTTGCGATAGAGCTGCTCGTTGGCAAACCGTGTATCCACCTTGTGCAGCACTTTGACCTTCACGCCGGTCTTTTCCGTGAACTGCTCCAGCGTCACCCCGGTGATGTCGCTATAGGGCCCGCGGCCGGATTGCATGATGCACTTCGGCACGTGGATCGTCTTCTCGGTGGTGAGCCGCCTGGCGATGTCGTCGAACGTCAGCAACACCGTGCAATCCGAATCCCCGCTCAGCATCGCGTTCGGCACATAGAGCACCCGGGCCTTGTTCTTCCGGTACATCGACAGAATCTTCGAGACACTCCAGCCCGTGACCAGCGTATCCTTCTTCTCCAATTCAAGCGAATCGAAGAGGCTCACGATGCGCTTCCGACTCAGAAAGGCCGTGATATAGGCCTCGGTATGGATCGTCTGGAGATTCGGCAATGCCGCATCGTAGATCCGCAGCGCTTCCTCCGCCAGATGCTTCCGGCCCTGCCGCATGAGGCTGGCCGTCTCTTCCTTGAGGCCGCGCACCGGCGTGAGCGTGCCCATCCAGAGCACGCACTTCTGATTGATCTTGGAAATCTCCACCGCATCCTTCGACATTGTCTGCGCATCGAAGGCATAGAAATTCGCCGACGACACCGCCGGGCCATCCAGCACCTTCATCAGATGCTTCACCGAAGGCGCATGCGGCATGAGCCGCTGGCGATAGTCGCTGAGGGTGATGACCGAGAGTTCGAAGTTGATCCGGCCAGGATATTGCGCGACGAGCTGGTGAATCTTCGGCACATGCACGAACCCGACGGTGAAGAACTGGATACTCTTGTCCGTGTACTTCAGAAAGTCCTCGACCCACTCCATCGCCTTGGGATGGAGAAAGAGGTCGGTCCATTCCATGAACTCGTTCCCGCCCAGGCACCAGAACTGCTTCGGGTCCGTCGGTTTCTTGCTGATGTAGTCGAGGATAAACTTCCAATCCTCGTCGGTAGTCTTGGGCGGATCGAGCGTTTCGCGGTAGGAGTGATCCAGCTCGTAACAGAACTCGCACTTCACCGGACAATCGCGCCCGAGACTGAGTGGGATCTTCCCCGCGTCCATCTCGCGGCGTAGCACATCGCGATAATCTTTCCCGGTGAAGATCGGAGCGGCCTGAAGCATCGGGAGAGGCATTGGCATTGATTGACGACCTTGCTCCAGCTAAAGTAACAGGATGACTGACGAGACAATTCCCAAAGAAATCGCCCACGCACTGGAGATTCTGGGCCTCACGCTCCCCGTCACCACCGAAGACCTGGAACGGGCCAAGCGCGTGCAGCTCTATACCTGGAACCCCGCCCGCTACTCGAATCTGACGAACAACCCCAAGAAGTACATGGAAGCCTACAAGAAGGCCGAAGAGATGACCAAACTCGTCGAAGCCTCGTATGCCCTTCTCATCGCCGTCCTCGTGCCGGATGAGAGCTAATAGCTCGCTAAGAGCTTATAGCGTATAGCTTATGGTCTGAAACAACGGCCTACAGATTTCTGATTGTGTGCCATAAGCCATACGCCATATGCTCCCCCTCTTACCCGACCCCATGACTCACAACCCGGCTCATGCCCTCTTTGCCGTCTTCTCCTTCGTTCATGGACACCGGCCACGTGACCAATCCTGAGACCGCATCCGAGGCTGTCGTCTGCGTCTGCTTGGCGTAGATCTGCGGCAGCTTGTTCGTGCCGAACTTGGAGATGTAGAGGAACACATGCTCGCGGGAGTTCACCCGCACCGCCCAGGGCTGGAAATCGTTCTTGTAGAACTCTTCACACATCTGCATCGCGTCGAGGCACGACAGGGTGCTCGGCTCGTTCAGCGTGTAGTAGTAGTCCAGCGGCAGGTCGTATTCCTCCTGCTTGTGGATCGTGATGCCGAACTTCTCCGGGTTGCGCACCATCGGCGTGTGCCGGTAGGCCACGAAGTAGAAGAGTTCAACGGAGTGAATCACCGGCTGGTTGTCGATGACGAACTGCCGCGTCTCCAGCGCCTCATCTTTCGTCTCGCCGGGAAACCCGTAGAAGGCCATCACATGGTTCCAGATCCCCGCCTTCGCCGCCTGGTGGAGATTGTTCTGGATCACGCTCTTCTTCGCATGCTTGTCCATGAGGTTCAGCACGCGCTCGTTCGCCGACTCCATGCCGTAATAGAGCGTGCAGCAGCCGGCCTTCGCCGCGAGGTCCCAGATCGCCTGATCTTGTAATGTTTCTTCAAAGCGGATGAGCGTCGTCCACTTGATCCCGACGTTCTGCTCCACCAGCAGCTGCGACACTTTTTTGAAGAGGGCCGGCGGATAGGATTCGTCGGAAAAGAGGAAATGTTTGCACTGGTATTTGTCGCGCAGCGCCGTCACCTGCTCGATCACATGCTGCGCCGTCATCCCGCGATATTGATCGAAGTAGCCCTGCCCGTGGTCGCAGAACGTGCAGCGGCCCCAGTAGCAGCCGCGCGTCGCGAGGTAGGGAATGATCCGTTCCGGGACAAAATAGTGATCCAGCGGCAGGCCGTCGAAATCCGGCAGAGGCAGGGCCGCCGTCTTCTCGGTATAGACTTCCTTGCTCTGATGCATGCCGGTCTCATCGCGATACATGAGGTTCGGCACAGACTCCAGCGCCCGCTGGCCGTTCAACGCCTCGATGTACCAGAGCAGCGCATGCTCGCCTTCGTAGAGGATCGCCGCGTCGAACACCTCGGTGAAGAACCGCTCGTGATGCGGCAGCTCTTCCTGCAACCGCGTGATGACATTCCCCCCGACCACCACCTTGATGTGCGGGAACGTCTCCTTGATCATCTTGCAGAAGGTCAGACCCGCCAGCAACTGCATCTGCGTGCCGATCGACACGCCGATCACATCCGGCTTTTCTTTGCTCACGGAGGGCAGCACCAGCTGATTGCAGATGTCGCGATACACATTCACCTGCTCATCGTCGAGACAGGCAAAGACTTCCTTCGACACGCCCGGACGGTAGCCCAGGTTGCTTTCCATCGGATAGAAGACGAGCGAGGCCGGATAGTAGGCGGCGGAGATATACTGCATCGCCTCGCGGAATGTATTGAGCGCCAGCTCCAGTTTCTCTGCTTCGTAAAACCGTTCGCCGCGGACGACCAGCTTGGCATCTTCCGCCCGCTCGGCCAGGTCGAACACATCCACCGCATAGGCCTGCTCGACGACCGTCTTCTGATCCGTTTCCCGGTCCGTCAGCGTCCCGGCCTTTTCCTTGTCCTGGAGTGGCTTCAGCTGCATGCCTAATCGAGCCTTCACCCAGATCAGGAACTCCATCGTGAAGAAGTGATCGTACATCTCGATGTTGATGTCGCGCTGCACGACCGTATGCCCGGCCTCCCGCAGCACCGCCGTCAGCGACGGCAGCGCCAGATAGGGCGCCGTCGGCACCCACTCGGGCGGAAACAGCAGCATCACCTTCGAGGTCTTCCGATCCTCTTTCTTGATCGGCGACAAACCGTCTATTTGGACGAGACCACTTGCGCTCATTACATTTTCCCTATTTGGGGACAGTCGCCCTTCCGATTGGCGACTGTCCCCGTCCGAATCCGGATGACAACCGGGACAGGCACCGGCAAGGCCGGAGCCAGTCCCCTACATCTTTCCAGCCAGCGTCGGCGTATGCCCCGCAATCTTGGCGGCTTGATATTGCAGATCCCGCAATTTCGGCATCCCGAACTGCGCGATATACAGAAAAATATATTCCCTGATATAGAGCCGCAGGTCCCAGCCCGCGTAATGGTTCTGTTCGAATTG
>CAYHNM010000080.1:0-6460 GCA_964357985.1 uncultured Nitrospira sp.
TCCATCCGCGTGAGCGTCTGCTGCAAGTCGATGATGTAGATGCCGTTGCGTTCACCAAAGAGGAATTTCTTCATCTTCGGATTCCAGCGGTTCGTCTGGTGTCCAAAGTGCACGCCTGCTTCCAGCAATTCCTTGATCGCGACCACTCCCATGCCTTCACCTCCCTTCGAGGCTTGCAGAGCACCCGCCGTGCGGGTGAGGGGAACGAATCCCCTTATTCTCAAGCCAAGCAGCGCTTTTCTTCGCTGATGTTAAATTTAAATACTATTTCTGCTGACGCCAATGGTGTGAGCAGAGCTATCCGATGCACCTCTAAAGCCTCGGCACGTTATCACAGCTACAGTGGATTTTCAAGCGGTTAGGTGTGAGGTTCCTGCTCAGGATCGATAGCTCGCGTTGATGCGAACATAGTCGTACGACAAGTCGGTCGTCCACATGTGGGCGGCTGCCCGCCCTTGCCCAAGATCGACCGAAATCGTAAATTCCTTCTGCTTGAACACCTGTGCGATTTTCCGTTCCGCCGCCAGTCCTGTTCCCATTCCTCGTTTGACCATCACAACCTTGTCGAAGCGCAGGGTCACGCGGTCGGGATTGACGGGAACGCCGGATCGACCGAGTGCGCCCATCACGCGTCCCCAGTTGGCGTCTTCTCCGAACAGGGCCGTCTTGACTAAATTGGAGGTGGCGATTGTGCTCGCCACTCGCTTGGCGGCCGCAACCGTTTTGGCTCCGGCGACGGCGATTTTGACGACCTTCGTGACGCCTTCGCCGTCTCGACAGATGGCCAAGGCCAGCGCCTGCGAGGCTTCGGTCAGCAGTTGTTCAAACTGCCGATAGTGTTTGGTGCCTGATTGGATGGTCGCGTTCTTCGCCAATCCGTTGGCCAGGCAGAGAACCGTATCGTTTGTGCTGGTATCGCCGTCCACCGTAATGCAGTTAAAAGATTGATCGACTGCCGATTTCAGCGCGCGTTGCAGCGTGGCCGGCGAGATAGCGGCATCGGTGGTCAAGTACCCGAGCATGGTGGCCATGTTGGGATGGATCATGCCTGAACCTTTGGCCATGCCTCCGATGGTCACGACTCGACCGCCGATTCTGGTTTGAACGACGACGGTTTTCGGACGTAAGTCAGTCGTGAGAATGGCCTGAGCAGCCTGGCGTCCGCCTGTGCGGCTGAGTTTTTCAATCAATGTCGGGATGCCTGCCTGCACGCGATCGATCGGGAGTACCCGTCCGATGACGCCGGTCGATCCGACGAAGACCTGATTCACCGGAATCGCCAGGCTCTTGCTCACGGCAGTGGCCATGGCAACCGCTGCCTGAAGTCCTTTGGCGCCGGTGCAGGCATTGGCGTTCCCGCTGTTGACGATGATGGCGCGGCCACGATGCTGCCGGAGATGACGGCGATCGAGAATAACCGGTGCGGCGACGACGCGGTTCTTCGTGAAGACCCCTGCAATGGGACCTGTGACGGTCGATACCACGAGAGCCAGGTCGAGGATGCCCGGTTTCTTAATGCCGCAATGGATGCCGGCGGCTTCAAATCCTTGTGGCGCGGTCACGCCTGATGCCTGTGCGTTCATAGCTGTCATCTCGCTGAAGGGTTACTTAGAATGATGTGACGTCGGTGCGTCGATGTTACGGGTAACTGCCTGGCGCTGTGAGTCCCGTTTCCTCAGGAATTCCCATCATCAAATTCATGGCTTGAATAGCTTGACCGGCGGCGCCTTTGACCAGATTATCGACGGCCGCGACGGTGACAACCCATCCGGCGCGCTGGTCTGCATAGACACCGATATCGCAAAAGTTCGACCCTTTGGTGTAACGGGGGTTGGGGACGATGTCTTCGTAGAGTCGGATAAACCGTTCGCCTTTATAGAACTCCCGGTACAGGGCCCGCAATTCAGGCAGCTTAATCTCTGTTTTCAGCTTGCAATAGGCCGTGCTCAGAATTCCCCGATTCATAGGGACGAGGTGCGGCGTAAAGGCGATCGTGACCGCATCTGGCGTTCCCATGACGCCGGAGAGTTCTTGCTCGATCTCCGGAATATGGCGGTGCTTGCCGATCTTATAGGGCTCTAACGATTCATGGGCTTCCGGAAAATGATAGGGCAGGGCCGGGCTCCGTCCTGCTCCGGAGACCCCGGACTTTGCATCGATGACGATGGAATCGAGTTGGACGAGTCCCTTGGCAAAGAGCGGCGCCAGTTGCAAGATGGCCGCAGTCGGATAGCAGCCCGGTGAGGCGACTAACTTCGCTTTCGCGATGGCGCTCCGGTGAAGTTCCGGCAGGCCATAGACGGCTTCTTGGAGCAGCGCCGGATGGGCGTGAGGCGTTTGATACCATTGTTCGTACGCCGCTACGTTTTTGAGCCGATAGTCCGCGCTTAAATCCACAACCAGTTTGCCCGCCTTCATGCAGAGCGCAACCGGCTCTTGCGATTTCGTATGGGGGAGCGCAAGGAACAAGGCATCGGCTCGTTCGGCCAGGGCCTCGGGCGCCAGCGCTTCGAAGGTGTGTTGCACGACGCCAGTGAGACTGGGGAAGACAGAAGCCACGGATTGACCGGCTGATTTCTCAGATGTCACCGCTGCGATGTCAAAGTAGGGATGCGCGGCGGCCAGGCGGACGAGTTCTGCACCGGCATAGCCGCTGGCTCCTGCGATCGCGATGCGAAATTTCTTGGGCATGACCTGTCATCCTGGTGCTGAGAGTGTCCGGTTGTGGACACAAAAAAGGGAAGGCGAGGAGCCTTCCCTTTCTCGTTCTTTGGCTCCGGCTGTTTAGCGCTTGGAGTACTGGAAGCGCTTACGAGCACCCTTCTGTCCGTATTTCTTTCGCTCCTTCACGCGAGAGTCGCGGGTGAGGAGGCCTTCCTTCTTGAGCGGGGTCCGTACCGTAGGGCTCAAGACGACGAGCGCACGCGCAATGGCGTGACGGAGTGCGCCGGCCTGACCGGTCGGGCCGCCTCCGTAGACCGTCGCGTTAATCGAGTACTTGCCGGTAAGTCCAGCCATCTCAAGGGGAAGCTGGATGATCTGCCGGAGGGTGAGACGGGGAAAGGCCTTTTCCAACGGCTTATCATTCACCGTAATTTCACCATTGGCCGTCCCTGTTACCCAGGCTCTGGCTACGGCACATTTTCTGCGACCTGTTGCGTACTGTGTCACGGCTGCCATATCACTGGTCTCCTTCTGGTCCTAATAAGCTAGAGAGAAATAGGTTCCGGGTGTTGCGCCTGATGCGGATGATTCGATCCGACATAGACGCGGAGTTTCTTTGCCATACCGTTGCCGAGCGGGTTCTTAGGGAGCATTCCCTCAATGGCTCGAACCAACAATTCAGTCGGATCCTTCTTGAACAGATGTTGCGCATCGGTGGTCTTGAGTCCACCGGGGTATCCCGAGTGGTGGATGTAGAGTTTGTCCTGCATCTTATTGCCGGTCAAATGGATCTTCTCGGCATTAATGATCACAACATGATCGCCCATGTCCACGTTCGGGGTGAAGGTGGGGCGATGCTTGCCGCGGAGAATGCCGGCGACTTTAGCCGCCAGGCGTCCCAGGGTTTTTCCCTCGGCGTTCACAAGGTGCCACTGTTCTTTTACATTGGCCGGTTTTTCGAGATAGGTCGTCATGGTGATCTTCTACTCCTCGCAATTAGTCAAACCAAACATCCTAGACTTCTTGTGTGTCGATATCTTTCGTATCGAGCTTCGCGAGCCAGGCATCTAGGTGTTGCCCGCTGCGCCGTTTCCAGACGTCCTGGGTGGTATAGATCGGTGCGTGCGTTCGAAGGGCCAGGGCGATGGCATCGCTTGGCCGGGCATCGATCGACCGCTCCACCCCTTTGTTTTCCAAGAACACGGTGGCGTAATAGGTGCTGCTTTTTACATCGGTTAAGACGACTCGCTTAGTCGCAATGCCGAAATGTTCGCCGAAGCTCTTGACCAAATCGTGGCTCATCGGTCGGGGCGGTGTGGCCGAATCCAAGGCACGACGAATCGAGTCGCCTTCGGGGGCACCGACCCAGATCATGAACGTGTCCTGGTCGTCGGTCCTGGTCAAGACGAGAATCCTGGTATCCGTATTGGCGTCTTCAACGACACGGCTCACCGAGAGTGGAATGAGGTCGGGATTGTTTGAGTGTATGGAGTCGCTCATGGTCAATGTCGCGTCAGGAGTCCAGTTTGCCGAAATCTTCCGGCTTGAGATTTTCTAACCATTGCTCGAGTTCTTCCGAGCTTTGCTTTCGGATGACCGACTCGTTCGCGAAAATAGGCGCCTCTGAGCGAATCGCCAGCGCGATAGCGTCGCTGGGGCGTGAGTCGACGGCGTATTCCGAATCCTCGTACATCAAATGAATTTTGGCAAAATATGTGTGTTCATTCAAGTCTGTGATGACCACGCTAATCACTTTGGCGTTATAGGCGTCCAAAAAGGACTTCATAAAATCGTGCGTCATCGGGCGTGGCGGCGCCACATGCTCCAGTGCAAGGCTGATAGCGCTCGCTTCTGATTTTCCCACCCAGATCGGCAACATCTCCGCTTCATTCTCGTCGCGAAGCACGACTATGTACGCGTTGTTGTAGGGGTCGAACATCAACCCCTTGACCTGCATTTGCGTAATCATAATAAATTCACCCCCGCATCCGAGTAAATGAACAAAAGAGGCGGGCAAAGAATGGAGGACTGTAGCATTTTCAAAAAGGGCCTGTCAACGAAGTCGGCGACAAGACAGGGAATTTGGGGAAACGCTCCCGTGTGCTCTATTTACGCCCGAGAGGCGCATCTGGTCACGCGCAGCCGGATCAGGGCGGGCCGGCGGATGGCTAGGTGCCTTCCGGGCGGAAGTTTTCGGCAATCTTCGAAGTGTCTGCTTGTCCTTCCAGCTTTAAGAAGGCCTTCATTTGTTTGCGGACAAGGTCTCTCCCGCTTTCATCGCCGAGGTTAACCTGATACTCATTAATGACCATCACCCGCATGCCCTCCCATTTCTTCCAGCAGCCGGTACAGACCTTTGCTTTGATTTCCTGTTCCAGCTTACCGAGGAAGAGGGGAGTGGTGATCGCTTCTCCGGTTTGTCCGCATGTGACGCACGCAACCTCTGTCATATCTGCCATGCTCCTTTGTCCGTGGGTGTTCAGATGCCCGGCGGAGGCCTAAGTCAAAGTATGATGCCCCCGAAACTGCGGATGCATTGTAGCAGACGTATTCTTCCGAAGAAAAGAGGCGATGCCGATTGACCCTCCAGAGGCTTCATGTTAGAAGAGAAGCGCATTGCATCACGCGCGTATTCTTGATGTGCCCGGATGGCGGAACTGGCAGACGCGCCGGACTCAAAATCCGGTTCTCGTAAGAGAGTGGGAGTTCGACCCTCCCTCTGGGCACCACACTCACGGATAACACATGCGATGGTAGTCATCGGTCCGGTCACAACCCAATTTATAGTAGAAAACCCTCTTGACAGGTTTCCCCTGTTGGCCTATAGTTCCGCCGTCATTAGAATGGACTCATGTACGTGATCACTCAAGGAATCTTGTTGTTCATCATCTCCACACATTATCTTTCTCACAAGGAGGCAGCACATGCGTAAGGTGTTGGCACTGGGAGCCACAATTCTTTTTGTCGGCTCCGTGGGTGTTGCAGGCGCGCAAGAGCGGTTGCAACAGTCTGGCGGATCTGCGATGGGTGTAGGCACCGGGGTCGGTGACATTTCCGGAAGCGCCAATCGTGTCCAGGCATTTGATCGCAATTCGTTTCTCGATCGGCTGTCTCAGGCTGAGACGGTATATGGTCGCGTGATCGGTATCGATATTCCAGCCAGGAAGATGCATCTTGAGAGCGGTGGAAGCTCGCATGATGAAGGTCGGGCTGGGGGCGGGGCGATGAACTATCGCACGGTGTATTTCGATGACCGTACCAACATGGATCAGGTTCGGGTCCTTGAGGCTGGTGACGATGTGACGGTGCAAGCTTACGAAGAAACGTCGACAGCTCAGCCTTTCGGTACCGGTCGGAAGATCGTTCGTGAAATTACGGTGCTTCGTGGAAACGAAAAGCTTGCCGGTTTCGGTGGATTGGGCCAGCGCCCGAACCCGATGACCGAACGTGCTATTGAAACAAACAGCGGTGGAATCACCGGTGGAGTGGCTGGATCGGTCCTTCCAGGGCAAGTTAAGGGTACAGTCGATACCGGTATCAGCGAGTTTACCGGTGCGGCTCCTTGCTGGAACTGTGAACCGCAGCCTGGTATTGGGTTCTCTGGCCAGAGCAAGTCTGATTACGGTGCGGCGGATTATACCAAGCCGAACCTCGTGAAGGGCTTGAACTAGAGCTGATCGAGTCGCTCGTTTTTGGAAAGGGGCAGCTTCGGCTGCCCCTTTTTTTTGCCCTGATCATAGCCCTGCCGACCTTGTTGTCTTGAGTCGGTGCTGGTAACGTAATTTTCTTATCGATG
>CAYHNM010000081.1:0-4328 GCA_964357985.1 uncultured Nitrospira sp.
GAATTCGTGAAGCCGGTGCTGGAGTTGCTCAGCGCCGTCCCGACCGTCGTGTATGGATACTTTGTGCTGTTGTTCGTGACGCCCGCCTTGCAACAGATCTGGCCTGACCTTCCCGGCTTCAACATGCTGAGCGCCGGGCTCGTGATCGGCTTCATGATTGTTCCCTATGTCAGCTCCGTGAGCGAGGATGCCATGCGAGCGGTTCCCGTGTATCTGCGCGAAGGCGCCTTTGCTTTGGGCGCGACCCGCATGCAAACGGCGCTGCGCGTCGTCTTCCCCTCGGCCTTGTCCGGCATCACGGCCGCCTATGTGTTGGGCGTCTCCCGGGCTATCGGAGAAACGATGGTGGTGGCTATTGCCGCGGGGATGCAACCGACGCTGACCCTGAATCCGTTGGAACCGGCGGCGACGATGACCGCGTACATTGTCCAGGTCAGCTTGGGCGACCTGCCGCACGGAAGCGTCGGTTATCAGACGATCTTTGCGACGGGGCTCATGCTCTTGCTCATCACCCTTTTGTTTAACATTGCAGGCCATGCGCTTAAAAAACGGTATCGCCAAGTATATTAAGTCCACCGCCTTGCAACGCCGCATCATGCGGCGGAAGGGCCTCGATCGCTTCTTTGCGTTTGAAGGACTGCTCGTGATGGGCGCCGCCCTGCTCGTCTTGTTCACCCTGGTGGGGCAACTTGCGGCTGATGGGGCCGGCCGTTTGTCCTGGCAATTCCTCACGTCCTTCCCGTCGCGGTTTCCGGCGCAAGCCGGCGTTCTGACCGCCTGGATCGGCACCATCCTGGTCATGTTGGTCACGGCGCTGGCGGCGATTCCATTAGGGATCGGAGCCGCCATCTATCTGGAAGAATATGCCGCGAAAAGCTGGTTGACCGAAGCGATTGAAATCAACATCGCCAATCTGGCCGGCGTGCCGTCGATAGTCTACGGGCTCATGGCCCTCGGGCTGCTGGTCTATGAGCTACATTTGGGACAAAGCTTCCTGACGGCCGGACTGACATTGGGCATGTTGATTCTCCCGATGGTCATCATTGCGACTCGCGAGGCGATTCGGGCCGTGCCTCCTGCCGTGCGAGAAGCGGCCTATGCGCTCGGCGCCACCAAGTGGCAGACCGTACGGGATCATGTCCTGCCCTATTCGATGGGCGGCATTCTGACGGGGATGATCCTGGCGCTCTCGCGCGCCGTCGGTGAGACGGCCCCCCTGATCACCGTCGGGGCCCTGTCGTTCATCGCCTTCCTCCCCCATCCGCCATGGCAGGAAGCGTTCCCGTTTGTCTCGTTCGAGTGGTTGTTCGATCCCTTTACGGTGATGCCGATTCAAATGTTCAATTGGGTGTCCCGACCGCAAGAGGAGTTTCACGTCAATGCGGCGGCGGCCGGTCTGATCTTATTGGCCATGAGTCTGGCGATGAATGCGGTGGCGATCGTCATTCGGGCGCGTTTCAGAAAACGGATTCACTGGTGATGCCATGAAGGCCTTGGATGTGTCGCAAACGGTATTAAAAGCGGAGTCCCAGGGGCTCAATTTCTTTTATGGCCAGGCGCAGGCGCTTCATGGCTTGTCCCTCCCGGTCTATGACCGCTGTGTGACGGCGCTGATCGGTCCATCCGGATGCGGGAAAACCACCTATTTGCGCTGCTTCAATCGCATGCATGACTTGTATCCGGGAAATCGCTATGAAGGGGAAGTCATCCTGTATCCTGATCGAGTCAATATCGTGGGGCCTGAGGTCGATCCGATCGAGGTGCGGATGCGCATCGGGATGGTGTTTCAAAAGCCCAACCCGTTCCCCAAGTCCATCTATGAAAATGTGGCGTATGGGATGCGGATCAGAGGCGTGTCATCGAAAGCAGATCTCGATATGGTGGTCGAGCGGGCGCTGCAAGAAGCGGCCTTATGGGGAGAAGTCAAAGACCGGCTCCAGGCATCCGCGATGAATCTCTCAGGCGGGCAACAGCAGCGTTTGTGTATTGCCCGGGCTCTGGCGACCAGTCCGGAACTCCTCTTGTTCGATGAGCCGACCTCGGCGCTCGATCCGACGGCCACCTCGCGCATCGAAGAGCTGGTGACGGAACTGAAGCAGAAGGTTGCGATCGTCATCGTGACGCACAATATGCAGCAGGCGGCGCGAGTCTCGGACCATACGGCCTTCATGTACGAGGGGCGGTTGGTGGAGTTCGATCGTACGGAGAAGATGTTTACCAACCCGTCGGCCAAACTGACGGAAGACTATGTCACCGGTCGTTTCGGGTAATCATCGGAGTTCGCACTATGCAACGACATATCGATCAAGAACTCGGTGACTTGAAAGACCGGTTGCTCCAGATGGGGGCGCTGGTCGAAGAGCAGATCGAGCGCGCAATTACGGCCATGATCGAACGCGATGCCGTACTGGCGGGGCAAGTCATCGAGCGGGATACGCTGGTCAATCGCTTCGATGTGGAGATCGATGAAACCTGCATCCGTCTGTTGGCCTTGCAGGCGCCGGCGGCGAAAGACCTGCGCTTTGTGACGACGGCCATGAAGATCTCCACGGAACTCGAGCGTATGAGCGATCTCGCAGAGAATATTTGCGAGCGGGTCATCGAGTTGAATGAAGAACCTCAGCTGAAACCCTACATCGATCTGCCGCGCATGGCCGCCTGGACGATGAAGATGGTGCGTGACGCGCTGGATGCCTTTGTCAGGCAGGATGCGGTCCTGGCTCGAAAAGTCTGTGCCGACGATGACTTTGTCGACAATCTGACGCATCAACTCTTTCGTGAACTCGTCTCGTTCATGATCGAAAACCCCGCCACCATTACCCGGGCCATTCGTCTCACGTTTATCGGCAAATACATCGAGCGGATCGCGGATCACGCCACCAATGTAAGTGAATTGGTCATCTATATGGTAGAGGGCAAGATCGTGCGCCACATGACTCCGCCAGCCGCCTCCTCAACTGCATAGTTGCGAGACAGACTGCCACAGGACACAGGCACAGGGGTGAGTCTTCCCTCTTTCTTGACAGCTCTCTGGTGAACAGAGGGGAAAGGAAGAAAGGCGACGAAAGGGCGGCTAAGCGGCGTAGTGCGTGGAGAAGAGCGTGTATTCGGAGCGGTGCCGGCGCAACGTGATTCCCCCACAGCGGGCCAATCGGTCGACGGCATGGAAGATCTGGTTCCAGCTATAGTCAGGCAGAAGAATGACGAGCGCATCCAGCCCGATCACGGCCTGTTCTTCGAGGTGACTGAGAATGACGGATTCGAGTGACTCGGTCCCTATCAGACCGGGTGCTGGTGCTGCGAGAAGTGCGTGAGCAGACATAGGGTCCTCCTAGTGTGGTGATGAGAATATCGGGGCCATGGTTTGCGATGGCGCGGAATGAGACGGTTGTGCCGGACTGAACCGGACGGCCATCACCCGGATGAGTCCGAGCGTGATCAGGATCACCGCCAGAATGGCCAGCTTCTGCCAGTCCCCGCCGGTGAACCACTGGGAAATGACTTCCGTCAACATGACGACCAACACGGTGTCGACGATAAAGGTGACGCGCACGCGGCCTTCTGAAAAATACGCCAGCGTGGTTTTGAGCACTTCCACCACCGCGAGCAACATCAGGGTGTTGACGATGAGGTGACGTAGGCCGAGATCGATGTCGGCGGTCCAGAGGAGTCGCAGACCGATAAAGGTCTTGATAACCCCGCCCGCCAGTCCGACCAGGATGGTGACGATGAGCAGGCTCAGGACTGCCTGGGTCCCTTTGTCCCAGAGTAGTGTCAGATCCGGTGACGTGAAGATCTGCCAGAGCCGGGGCAGACGGAGACGTGTTTCAGCTGACGCCAGACTTCCGGTCATAGACTCTCCTTTCCAGAAAAGAGGAATGCCAGATCGCGTCAGAGCGATTGCAGGAAAAAGAACAGCCCCAGGACCACCAGGCCCTGGAAGCCGACGATCAGGGCCTCCCCGATTAATTGCGACAGCATCAAGGTGTTCTCCAGTTCATAGCGCCTATTCTTCTGCTCTAAAACTCGTCGATGGAGACCGGGTGGAGCAAGTCCCGGACGGAGAGAATTCCGACGATCGTGCCGCTCTTGAACACCGCCAGATGGCGCGTGCCATGGAGTTCCATGAGGTCGGCGGCTTCCGTAATGGGCCGCTGTTCATCGATGCCGACAATGGGACTGCTCATGATCTCTTCGACCGGAATGTAGTAGGGCACGCGTTCCGCTCCGACCACCTTCCGGACGATGTCCGGCTCTGTGACGATGCCGATAAAGTGGTTATCCTGCCTGACGAAGACGCTGCCGATCTTGTGCCTGGTCATGAGTTT
>CAYHNM010000081.1:4428-6443 GCA_964357985.1 uncultured Nitrospira sp.
GATAGGCACCGGGACCGTCACTTCGTTGCCCCGCTCATTGTAGCGGAGGCTGGGGAAGAAAGATTGCGCCAGGAAAATGCCTCGGCCGCTGGCATCTTTGGCGTCACAGACTTCGGTGGCGCGATGCAGCCGCGTTTTCCATTGGAACCCTTTCCCCTGATCGGCAATCCGATACTCCAGCAGTCCGGCCCGGCGGTCGCAATGCACATGAATCGTGACGGTGCGCTGGGCCAGGCGCGGTTGGGCCAGGCGCTCCTGCACCAGTTGGCTGAAGCGATTCTGATCGAGCGCCTGCTGTTTGACCCGGTAGGAAATCTCCAAGTTGCCGTGCTCAACCGAGTTCAGCAGCAACTCTTGAAGCGTGCCGCGGAGATGGAGCTGAGTCGTTTCCGACAATGACCCGGCCGTGGCTCTGAGCAGCCAGGATACAATGCCGGGAATATGTTCCGGATCAGAATCAGTCGTCAGGGTGTAGTCGGAGCGCACGAGGCCCGGCGTGTCCGTCATATCGGCCGGAAGCAGATAGCGCGCGCGTTGCAGCGCATGCGCCAGCTCTTCCACGCCGATCGGTTTCTGCAAGAAATCCACGGCCCCGGCGCGCAGCGCGTGGATCACCGCCTGTTCAGACTGATGGACGGCCATCACAATGACCGGGCATGGCACATGTCTGGCTCGAAGCGTCTTGGTCAAGGTCAAGCCGGAGCCTTCCGGAAGGAACGAATCGGTCAACACGATATCCGGGGCCGTGAGCTCGATGGTCGCGAGCGCCGTGCTTGGGTCGGACGCCGTGATCACGGAGAATCCGCGGTCTTGCAGGTGTTCTAAAATCTGCGCTTGTGTATCTCGACAGGGATCGACCACCAGGACGGTGCAGGACGGGATGGGAGTATTCATGATGCAGATCCGTTCGCTACGTATGCGCGCAGCGCCGCAATGAGTTGTTGGAGTTCCCGGTCGACTTGGGCGCACACCGTTGCGGCGCGGTCCAAGGTGCCGGCTTTCCCGAGGGCTTCCAGCTCTTTGGTCGCTTCGAACACACGGGGCGCGGAAAATTGCAAAATGGCGCCTTTCATCCGGTGCGCGGCGCGGGCCAGGGCCTCGGCATCCCCGGCATCGAGCGCGGCCTGAGTGGCGGCCATGTCCAAGGGCGCCTGCTCGACGAACAATTCAGCCAGCGTGTGAAAGAGCTCTTCGTCCTCATCGACCCGCGTGAGCGCTTCGACAAGATTAAATACGACGTCGGTGCTCATAGTCGAAACTCCAATCCCAGCAACGCCGCATCGTCGGGAAAGACCGGAGACCCATGCCAGCGTTCGGCTTCCGCCATGAGCGCCGGCAGCGTTTCCCTGAGCGGTGCGGACCGATGGTCCATAAGAGTGGTCTCCAAACGCGTGGTTCCCCAGAGTTCTCCCGTAGGCGCAGGCGCTTCGTAGATCCCGTCGCTCATGAGAATGACGCGGTCTCCCGCCTCAATCTTGAGGGTCGTGAGTTCGTAGGTGCTTTCCGGTTCAAATCCCAGCGGCAGATGGGGATGCGTCAACCATTCGATGGCGCCGTCCCGCCGTTGAATGAGCGCGCCGCCATGACCGGCTGTCGCATAGCTCAGTTGATGAGTGACGCGATTGAACGATCCGATCCAGATCGTAAAGTAGTTGCCGTCTTCGGTCAGCGGATACCGACGGTTGGCCTCGACCAGCATCGCCGCCGGATCGTGCTGTGTAATGCAATGCCGGATATTTTCTGGTCTGAGGAACGTAGCGAAGGAGGCGGCTCGCAAGGCCGGGGATACGCCATGACCGGAGGCATCCAGGATGTAGAAGTAGATCGACTGATCGTTCCAGCGGGACACATTGAAGAGATCACCGCCGAGGGCCAGGGAGGGTCGATAGGTCCAGGCCATATCGATAGATGGGGCAATTTCTCCAGCGACAGGAAGCAAGGATTGGATGTAGCCGGCGGCCGACTTGAGTTCACGCTCCAACTCCCCTTGCTTGTCCCGGAGCTCATCTCTGGTG
>CAYHNM010000082.1:0-6313 GCA_964357985.1 uncultured Nitrospira sp.
ATGGTGCGCCTGACAGGATTTGAACCTGTGGCCCTCAGCTCCGGAGGCTGATGCTCTATCCAGCTGAGCTACAGGCGCTCCCGTAAGCAAGGACTGGCACCTTACCATAGGGAGAAAGTCTCTGTCTAGGCAGAGTGTGGAGGAGGATGAACGTCTGGTTGCGGGAGGAACGCATAGGGGAGCAGGAGCTCTTCCCCCTGGTATTGCAGCTGTTGGCGAAGCGCCGTCAGTTGTTGAGACTCTTCTCCTGCCAGCCGGTCTTCTTCTTCTCGAAATGGAGGAGAAAGGCGAATGATCGGGACGGCGGTTTGGATATCGCAGGCGCCTTCGACGCATCCGTCCTGGTCCGGGGGAATGCCCATCGAGCGACAGGTGAGCGGCCGAAAGGCGTAGACTGCGCAGTGCCCCTCTGAGGTGAGTGCGGGGCAAGGCAGATTCTGGAACTCTTCAGCCAGTTGCTCGGTGAGACGGTCGGGCCAATTGTCCAGCATCGGTGACGGAGAAGGGGGGGGGAAGCGAGCTTCGATTGCCGCTACCTGAGCGTGAGCATTCTGTTGGATGGACTGGCGTTGCGCGTCCGGAAGCTGGGCAAGTCCTTCTTGGAGATGCTGCTGGTCGAGGATCGTGACGGGAAAGGTGCCGATGCAACAATGGCAACAGCCCTGACGGCAGGGCAGCTGTTCTAAGAGGGCTGCCGTGGCCCGCGCGAACCATTGTGAGGTTTTTTCAGGAAGTGATGAGAGACTGGTCGTCGGTGTCGGTTGGTTCGACACGATGGTTTATTCTTCCTGTGGAGCCATATCGACAATGAGGTCGCCCTTGGGTGAGTAAAAGCCCTGGTCGTCGATCTGGACGATGCCGTTGCACTGTTCCTGGTAGAACTCCAGAATCCAGCCGTTGAAGTCATAGCCCTCGTCCGTCATGTCGTCTTTGGAAAAACGGGTGGTGAGAATGAACTGTGCGCGATTGACGAATTCGAGGGCGAGCTGAGCTTCAATATCCTCATAGGCAGTCAGCAGATCACGAAATTGGGTTTGCTCCTGCCCGAACACGTCTTGATAGGTGCCGCGGTCGCGCACGCAAAATATTTGCACCGGTTTCCGGTCGCGGTGATAGCCCAGGGAAATCTGGACCCAGGCCCACTCATCGAGGGCCGCGTCATCGATGTTGGTCGGGACGATGGGCGTCTGACCGCGGGCTTTCAAAAAATCGATCAAGAGCCGGAGCGGAGGCGAATTCTCTTTCTGGCAGAATACGCGAGAATATACAAAGTTTTCAGCCTGTTCCGTTGAGTCGGCTTGCGCAGATGCGGGTAGAATTGGAAGTTCCCTGCCCATGATGATCCTTTCACTGGAGCCCATGTTCTTGAGGTGTCCGGCATCTCCGACCGGAGACGTTTCGTTACTTTACGCCGGGGTCTCGCGGAACTGCAAGAGGGCACTGTAGGCATTTCCCCACGCCTGGCTTGTGTTTTTCTCGTTGACAGCCTGGGGACTCTTGGCTACACTCTCGCGGGTTTTCATGGTGGGAGTGTTGTTGAAGGGCCTTTCGCCAGACGATTCTAAATTCAGCGTGTTGTAAGAGAGGCGAGTCAACATTCGATTTGTGGTTTTCTTCTTCTCACTTTCTAAGGAGGTTCCCGAATGGCAAAATCAATGACGAAGTCGCAGATCGCCGACTACATGGCCCAAAAGGCCGGTTTGACCAAGAAGGCCGCTGTCCAAATGATGGACGATTTCGCCGCCTTGGCCTATCGTGAAGCAAAGAACGTCTTCACGGTGCCCGGTATCGGCAAGTTGGTATTGGCGAACCGCAAAGCCCGGATGGGCCGGAACCCACAGACCGGTGAGCCGATCAAGATCCCGGCCAAGCGGGTGGTGAAGTTCCGCGTCGCGAAGGTGGCCAAGGACGCAATCCTCGGAAAGAAGTAATCGAGGTATTTCCGTCCGGCATCGGTGCAGCGCCATGAATTCTCTGGGGCTTCATCCGCTGCAGGTGGCGACAGAAGCAAGGGCTGGTTTCCCCAACGGGAAGCCAGCCCTTCGTATTTTGCGCAGCAAAAAACTATTTTTCAGGAATGCGAGGGCGCCAGACCGCTCCCGCCCATGCCGTCGTGGCCGACCAGTCTAATGGCGTCACCATCTTGCACGAGCGAGTCTTCGCTCGCGATGCGTTTGTTGATTGTGACCAGCACTTTCTTTTCCCGCAGCAGTTGCAGTAAGTGGCGGAGTTGAAAGCCTTGGCGCTGAATGACCTGACGGACGGTGAGAGAGGTCGGAATCTCGCAGGCCATGTCTCGTTCGCCGTCGGCTGTTTGTAGTTGGCCGGTCAGGGTAATGGTCACCATCTGTGCCGCTCCTTCGTTCGCTGGTGTTCAGGTGTGCTTTTTTGCGTAGCGGGTAGGCGTTGACTCAGTCGCGCCGCATCCCGATAATAGCGCCATCATGCAATCATTGGACATCTATAACCCCGGTATGCCGGATTTGCAGTTTGTGCTGTTCGTGTCGGCGCTCTGCACGTCCGATCTCCCGACGTTAAATATCCCCCAGCCTGTGAGAGACGAACTCTTTGAGCGCTGTTGGGCGCTGGTTCATACGGGTCCGCCACCGGTTTCGAAACGCGAGCGCGTGTTGGATCTTCGCCATGGGAATGATCTCACGCTGGACGCCTGTATGGAAGCGATCCAATCGATCCTGGGCGACGCCGGGATCACCACGATTACGTGGGATCATCCGCCGAGCCCGCCCACGAGGTCCAGTACTCCGGAAGCCCAGCCGCTGATCGACCGGCTTCAGCAACTGTACCCTGACCAGCCTGACGTTGTCGATCCGGATGGTGGGCATGCAGGTTAGCGCGGCGCCGCTGGAAGGCCTGCTGGTGATCGAGACGAAGCTCTGGCGCGATGCGCGCGGGGCATTCGTGGAGACCTATCATCAGGAGCGCTATCGAGACGCGGGTATCGCTGCGACGTTTGTGCAGGACAATTTTTCCTGGTCGCAAGCGAACGTGTTGCGGGGCTTGCATTACCAGCTCAGTCGTCCCCAGGGGAAGCTGGTGATGGTGGTAGAGGGGCGAGTGTTCGATGTGGCGGTCGACATTCGGAAAGGGTCGCCGACATTCGGACAATGGCATGGCGTGGAACTGTCGGCCGAGAACGGCCGCCAGGTCTATATTCCTTCAGGCTACGCGCATGGGTTTTGTGTGTTGAGTGAGCGGGCCGGATTCATGTATCGGTGCACGGACTACTATAATCCATCGGATGAACGGGGCATTCGATGGAATGATCCACAGCTGGCCATCGACTGGCCGGTCGTGAATCCTCTGGTATCCCAGAAAGATCAAGCCTACAAGACGCTGGCCGAGATGCAGGCCGAGCTTCCGCAGTGGACGGCCAACGCGATAGGCCGGGTCAGCCGTTGAACCCCACGCGCGAGCTATGTTATACGCCGTACCGTCAATGCAGAGGGTGATCACTACGAACCATCGTAATTCGTCGTCATAGAAGGAGGACTCAATGGGGAAAAGCTTAAAGGGAACTAAGAGCCACGATAATTTGAAGGGTGCATTTGCCGGCGAATCGCAGGCCAACCGGCGCTATCTCTACTTCGCGCGCCGCGCCGATATCGAAGGCTATCCGGATGTGGGCGGCTTGTTCCGCGATACGTCTGAGGCCGAGACCGGCCATGCGTTCGGCCATCTGGACTTCTTGAAGGAAGTCGGGGATCCGGCCACCGGGGTGCCGATCGGCAATACCGAAGCCAATCTCAAGTCGGCGATCGAAGGGGAAACCTACGAATATACCCAAATGTATCCCGGCATGGCCAAGACCGCGCGGGACGAAGGATTTGCTGAACTGGCCGAATGGTTCGAGACGTTGGCCAAGGCCGAGCGTTCACATGCCAACCGGTTCCAGAAGGGCCTCGACAGCTTGAAGCCGGTCTAATCGGGCACTAGGCAATGGAAGGAAGGGTGGGTCGGGCTACGCCTGATCCACCCTTCGTCTTTTCCGCCTTGTGTTCCGTCCGATCAACGGGAGACAATACCAGCCGTGAAAGGCTTAAGTCTGATTCAGCCGGTCGATCCCGCTCAACTTGCGAAAGATACGTTGCGTATCTATGAGATTTGCGACGGGTGTCGCCGTTGTTTCAATCTGTGCCCTTCCTTTAACACCCTCCTCGATGGGATCGATCGGCACGACGGCCATGTCGAAAAAGTGATGGCGGCCGAACACCAGCGGGTGGTGGACGAGTGCTACTACTGCAAGCTCTGTTACAACCACTGTCCCTACACACCGCCGCATCAGTACGCGTTGGATTTTCCCAAGCTCATGGTGCTGTGGAAGCAGCGGTATGCCTCCGAGCGGGGTGTGCGGTGGCGGGATTGGCTGTTAATCCAGACCGATCTCATCGGACGGCTCTCGACGATCTCCGCCCGGCTGTCCAATTGGGTGTTGGGACTGGGTGGCGTGCGCCGTGTGATGGAGCGGGTTATAGGAGTCCATCGTGACCGGAAGATCATGCATTTTTCGACCGAGACGTTCACGCGCTGGTTTCAGCGCCGTCCGATACCGGCCTCGTTGAAGCCACAACAGAAGAAAGTGGCGCTGTTTGCCAGTTGTTTGGTGAATTACCAGGCGTCCGATGTTGGAAAGGCGACGGTGCAGGTCTTGGAAAAGAACGGCGTCCAGGTGGTGGTGCCGGAGCAACAATGTTGCGGGATGCCCTCGTTCGATATCGGGGACACAGTCGCGATGCAGAAAGCAGCTCAGGCGAATCTTCGCTCACTGCTTCCCTGGGTCGAGCAGGGGTACGATGTCGTGGTGCCCGTGCCGAGTTGTAGCTTGATGCTGAAGCGCGAGTATCCAGAGTTGCTTGGTGGTGATGAGCCGAAGAAAGTCAGTGCGCGGACGTTCGATGTCTGCGAGTACCTCATGAAACTCAAGCGGGAAGGCACGCTTGCCATGGATTTTGTCAGCAACCCAGGCCGGGTGGCCTATCAGATTCCCTGCCACCTCCGAGATCAAAATATCGGATTCAAATCAAAAGAATTGATGGAATGTGCCGGAGCGCAGGTCGAAGTGATTGAGAAATGCTCCGGCCACGACGGATCCTGGTCGGCGAAAACTGAATTTTTTCCGCTGTCGATGACCATTGCCAAGAAGGCGGTGCGTGTGATCGAGCAGGCGCCGGCCGATATCGTGGCCTCCGACTGCCCATTGGCCGGCCTCCAGTTGGATCAAGCCGGAGCGACCTCGCATGTGGGCGGGAAAGCGACCAAGCACCCGATACAGATTGTCCGCGATGCCTATGGGTTGCCGTCATGAATGCGTTGATCTCCAACGATATTATTCCTTATGCCGACTACGAGCGGCAACGCGAGGGGTTCCGTGCCCGCATCATCGAATTGAAGAAGCGCCGGCGGATCTCAGTCGGGCCGCTGATCACGCTGGTGTTTGAAAATCGGGAGACGCTTCTGTTTCAGATCCAGGAGATGGTTCGTGTCGAGCAAATCTTTGACCCGGCCAAGGTCCAGGAAGAGCTCGATGTGTACAATGCCTTGCTTCCGGGAACGGGCGAGTTGAGCGCGACACTGTTGATCGAAATCACCGACGACGCCAGAATGAAAGAATGGCTCGATGCCTTCATGGGGCTGGATCATGGGAAGAAGGTCGCCATGACCGTCGGAGGTGAGCGTATCTATGCAACGTTCGAAGGCGGCCATAGCCACGAGACGAAAATCAGCGCCGTGCATTTCGTGCGATTCCTGGTGCCGCCTGCGGTGAAGGACTTGCTGGCCGATCTGCGTGTGCCGGTGACGCTGTCCGTGCACCATGGCGTGTATCAGGCGGACACGCCGGTTCCCGGCAGTATGCGTGAAGAATGGCTCAGGGATTTGGAGGAATGATGCCATCAGTCTTGCTGACCAAACGAATCGAGTTTGCCGCGGCGCATCGCTATATCAAGCCCGAGTGGGATGAGGCGAAGAATCGCGCCGTCTTCGGCCCCTGCTTTAACGCGCCCGCGCACGGACACAATTACATGCTGGAAGTCACGGTGTCGGGTGAGGTGGATCCCAAGACCGGCATGGTCATCAACTTGTTCGACCTCAAGCAGGTGCTGCTCGCGGTGATCGAAGAATTCGATCACATGAATTTCAACCTCGACCTGCCCTATTTTCGCGACCGGATTCCGACGTCGGAAAACATCGCCCGCGTCCTCTGGACCAAGCTGGCGGCGCAATCGGATATCGGCACGTTGGACACGGTCCGTCTCTATGAAGACGAGGACCTCTACGCGGAAATCACGGCGGCCGG
>CAYHNM010000083.1:0-1168 GCA_964357985.1 uncultured Nitrospira sp.
AAATGGTCCGCCAAAATTCTGCCGGCCGAATTTGGAATCACTCAGCAGCGCCCCTCCCCCTCCCATATCGATGGCCACGAGTCCGTCCTTGCGACCCAGCACGATATCGAGCGGCACCACGGTCATGACTCCATTGGTTTCACCGCCTCCTCGGAGCGCGCCGAGCGAGGCAAGCATTCTCGTGCCGAGCATCCAGCCCCCGCCAAGCTCCTTCTCCCAGGGGAGCCGAACTGTCGCAGCAAGGTCGATCTGGTTAAAATCACTCCGCCGCTCTCTCCCTAGGGGCGACCCGCCGCTGACTCCGCCTCTGATTCTGATCGATTCAAAAGCGAACTCTCCGGCCCTGGCCGCCCCAATTAACCCAGCCTGGAAGGCCATCAGACTCATCAGGACAAAGACCATCACCTGCATATATCTACTCATCCAAGAGCCTCACAATCATCATGCCCATCGGCTTATCGAGTCATTGCCATAGCACGGCTCATCCTACATCCCTCAGCAGCAACCTACGCCTCGTCCTGCATAGGCTTCTCACGAATATTGAATTGATTCATGGCGGTGGAAAGACCGCGATGGATCAGACACTCTAATGCATCAACGGCTCGTTCAAGACATGGCGTAAAGACCGCCATCTCATCCTGGGTGACCGGCTGCAGCACATAGTCGGCAGCGTCCAGGCCAGGAGCGGGCCGACCGATTCCAATTTTGACCCGGATAAACTGCGGAGTCCCGAGCGCCTCAATCACCGATTTAATCCCGTTATGCCCGCCGGCCCCGCCGCCTTGCTTGATGCGTAGACGACCAGGCTCTAAATCGAGATCGTCGTGAAGGAGAATCAGGTTATCCGGCTTGATTTTAAACTCGCGCAGCAAGCCTTTGAGGGGAGGACCCGTGAGATTCATCCAATCCAACAAGCCGGCGAGCTCGATGAACTCCGACCCGAGTCGACCGGATCCTCGTTGAGTAGTACCGCGGGAGGCGAGACGGATAGACCATCGAGCAGCCGCCCGCTCGATGGCCCACATACCGACGTTGTGACGGGTCTGGGCGTAGGCTCTGCCTGGATTGCCCAGTCCGACGAGGAGATGCACCGCTACTTCTTCTTTTCAGGTTCCTTCTTTTCAGCCTTCGGAGCATCCTTACCGGCGGCTTTCTTGTCGCCACCTTT
>CAYHNM010000083.1:1268-3062 GCA_964357985.1 uncultured Nitrospira sp.
GACTGCTCCCGTACGGTCACTGCTAAATCAAATTTCATGATGCTCCTCCGTCTCTCTTACGTCGATCTGGTCCCCGCGATTCAAGGACTCAGGCAAATAATGAGCTGACTGATTCGTCTTCGTGAATACGCCGAATGGCCTCGCCCAATAACGGCGCGACCGAAAGTTGATGCAACTTGGGACAGGCCTGCTCTTTCCCGCGCAAGGGAATGGTATTGGTCACCACCACCTGCGACAGACAGGACTTCGTGATCCGCTCCAACGCCGGCCCGGACAATACCGCGTGCGTGCAGGCGGTCCACACTTCCCGCGCCCCTTTGTCGGCACAAGCCTGTGCGCCCTGCACAATGGTTCCGGCCGTGTCGATCATATCGTCCAGGAGCAACACGCTCTTCCCCTGCACATCGCCGATGATATTCATGATTTGCGCTTGATTGGGGCCTTCACGGCGTTTATCAATAATGGCGAGATTGGCCTGCAGACGTTTGGCAAAGGCGCGAGCGCGCTCGACTCCGCCGGCGTCCGGCGACACCACCACCAAATCACCGATCTTCTTCTTGGTGATGTAATCCAAGAGCACCGGCAATGCATACAGGTGATCGACCGGCACATTGAAAAATCCCTGGATCTGCCCCGCATGGAGGTCCATCGTCAACACACGATCGGCACCTGCCGTGCTGATCAGGTCCGCTACCAGCTTTGCCGAAATCGGCACGCGCGGTTGATCTTTCCGATCCTGCCGCCCATATCCAAAGTACGGAATAACCGCTGTGATCCGGTTCGCCGACGAGCGCTTGAGCGCATCGATGATGATCAACAACTCCAGAAGGGAGTCATTCACCGGCTGGCAGGTCGACTGCACAACAAAGACATCAGCGCCGCGCACATTTTCATCGACTTTGACACGGATCTCACCGTCGCTAAAGGAAGAGACGGTGGCCTCCCCGAGCTTTTGCCCAAGATAGGTGCAGATCTCGTGGGCAAGCGCAGGATTAGCGTTCCCAGAGAATATTTTCAGTTCTCTGTTCATCACCGACTTCTCAAAAGATCCAATCTCTTACCGTTAAGTAACTGAATTCTTGAATGAATTGACTTACCGGCGGACGTCTGCAGCGTGCGGACACGCTGCCACTTTGCTCACGGCTCGCTGCGGAAGAAGCCAACCAAGTGGCGGACTGTATCGGAAAGGGCTCGGATTTGTCAACCGATTGCTAGCAAATCAGAAGAAACTCACTCAACTCGTAATTTTCCAGAACTGGTCTGCGCCACAAATGTCTTCAGTTCCGACCGCCCGTGAAAGTACACAGCCGCCCGGCGAGCTCCGGCCTCTTCCTGGAATATCCCAAACACGGTCGCACCGCTGCCGGACAACAATGCCAGCTGAGCGCCCCGGTTCAACAAGTCCAGCTTGATCTGTTGAAGAACAGGATGCGTTGCGAACACCGGACCTTCGAAATCGTTTGAAGCCAGACTGATCACCTCATCCCATGTAGTCAGGCTCTGCGAATCAAGTTGGGTACATCGTTCGGAAAGTGGCACCACACCCTGCCGTACCGCAGACAGTTGCTGATAGGCCCATTTCGTTTCCACGGGAAAACCAGGATTCACGAGCACCGCCCACCGGGAATCGGCCAGATGAATCGCCCTGACCTGCTCACCTCGACCTGCAACTACCGCAGTCGGCGCATGAAAAAAGAACGGCACGTCGCTTCCAAGCTCTTGACCGATTTCCGCCATCTTGGCTGCTGACCAGCCCACGTTCAGGAGTCGATTGATTCCGAGAATGGTTGCCGC
>CAYHNM010000083.1:3162-6290 GCA_964357985.1 uncultured Nitrospira sp.
AGGCTCCACACATTGTGAAACCCGTCAGGACGGCGATCAAGCACTCGAAGGATCAGATTAACCTTGGCTGGAGCGAATACGGTAACAGCGGATCGGGAAGGATTGGGCGAATCTTCGTGCGGTCTAGTCACGGCCTCCCTTTATAGCATACTTCTCAAGCCGGTAGCGGAATGATCGGGTGTTGAGCCGGAGCAATCTGGCCGCTTTCTTTTTCACCCACTGGGTCCGCTCCAACGCCTTCAGCAAGAGGTCTCTCTCAAGGCCGTTGATCATTCCCTCAAGGTCCAATCCATCTTCCGGCAGATCGGTCGGGACCCCCCCCTGCTGTTGGGGCGATACCGTCCGGTGAAGCCATCCACGCATGTCAGCGTCCGTCACTGGACCACCGGTTGAGAATGCGACCACTCGCTCAATCAAGTTTTCCAGCTCTCGCACATTGCCACGCCACTCATGCCCTAACAGTACTTGCATTGCCTCAGGGCTGATCACTGGCATCGGCTTCCCACTCTCTTTGGAAAACCGCGTGAGAAAATGCGTGACGAGCAGCGGGATATCACCGGAGCGCAATCGAAGCGGTGGGAGACGGATTGGAATGACGTCCAATCGATAGTACAGATCTTCGCGGAAGGAGCCATCCGCCACGGCCTTCTCAAGATCTTTATTCGTCGCAGCCACGATGCGCACATCGACCTTAATATCCTGCGTCCCGCCGACTCGACGAAATTCACGCTCCTGAATCACCCGCAATAACTTCACCTGGATCGTCGGCGTCGTGTCCCCGATCTCATCCAAGAAAATCGTGCCTCCGTTCGCGACTTCGAACAGCCCGGCTTTATTGGAAATGGCACCCGTGAACGAGCCCTTCATATGACCGAACAACTCGCTCTCCAGCAATGTTTCGGGCACTGCACTGCAGTTCACTGCCACAAACGGCAAGGGGCTGCGCACGCTGTTGTAATGAATCGCCCGAGCGACGAGTTCTTTGCCGGTCCCGCTCTCTCCGCAAATCAAAACATTGCTCTTTGAGTCAGCGACTTTCTTCACCACATCAAACACCTTCTGCATCGCCTCGCTCTGTCCCACTAACTGAGCAAAGGACGACTGACTCGCCATCTCGCGCTTCAACAAAATGTTCTCGGTCGTTAACCGCCGTTTCTCGAGTGCATTCCGGATGATCAATTGCACTTCATCAACCTGGAACGGCTTCGTGAGGTAGTCGTACGCACCCTGTTTCATCGCCTCAACGGCCGAGTCCGCCGTTGCAAAGGCTGTAATGATCAGGACCACAGTTTCCGGCGAAGCGGACTTAACGGCCCGGAGCACTTCCATCCCGTCCACTTTAGGCATCCGCAGATCGGTGATCACGAGGTCGAAAATTTCTTTCTGTAACTGTTCAATGGCCTCTTCACCATCGGACACACTGGTGACGGCATACCCGGCCCGCTTGAGCATGATGCTCAACACTTCCCGCAAACTCTGTTCATCATCGACGACTAAGATCTTTTCCATGGCTCCCTACCTTCATGCCAGAGTCTCACGCCGACATCGCCCGAACGGGGTAAGCACACCACAAATCGAGACCCCTCATGCTCTTTGCTCTCAACCTTGATCCACCCGCCGTGCAAATCGACAATCCGATGAACCGCCGCAAGGCCCAATCCTGATCCCTGTTTTTTCGTCGTAAAGAACGGAAGAAAGATGTTGTCGAGGTTTTTCTTCGAGATCCCTTCGCCGGAATCCTGAAAGGAGATCTCGATCACATCCCCCTTGCGCCCGCCGACATCGATGGACCGACAGCCGCTGGCGATCGTCAATTGTCCGCCCTTCGGCATGGCGTCGAACGCATTCGCGGCAAGATTCCAGAATACCTGCTTCAACTGATCTTGATCCACCTGACCAACCAACGCCTCACGAGACGGCTTTGTCTCAATTCGAATGTTCGATCTAGTCCGAGCTTCATGCTGTACCAGATCAAGCGTATCAGCAAGGAGTTTGTTCAAATCATGCTCGGCCAGATTCAAAGCCGGCGGTCGTGCATACTGAAGAAACTCTGTGATGATCGTATCCAGTCGAGTCGCCTCCCGGATTGCGATGTCCATCAACCGCTGGCTCGTCTCATCCGCATGAAGATCCTTCCGCAACATTTGCATCGCTCCGGCCAACGCACCGAGCGGGTTGCGGATCTCGTGAGCCATCCCGGCCGACATTTCACCAAGACTGGCAAGCCAATCTTTTCGGCGCATCTCCTCTTCAAGATCCCGAATCTGCGTCAAGTCCTTAAACACGCCGACCATCCCCGTCGTCTTCCCACTTTCCTGGAGCGGCGAAAGCGTCATCCCCAGCACCAGGCGATTCCCGTCCGCACGCGTACACTCCACTTCGAACCGCATATGTGCAGCCCCTTCTTCCTGCACATCCAGCGGTCGATCCGGATGCCAGTTAAACACATCTCGCCAGGGACGCCCTTGAACTTGCGCCAAACTATACCCTGTGGCTTCCTGCGCGGCAGGATTGAAGGAAGTGATTCGCCCGCCCTCATCCGTAGTAAACACACCGCTGCTGATACTATGAACAATATTTTCATGAAATGCCTGGAGTCGGCTAAGGCCCTGTTCTTTTTCCTTGAGCGAATGATCCGCACGTTGAAGCTGTTCGGTCAAAAGACCGCTCAAGAACCCCACCACCAAAAACGCCAGACTATGCACTCCAAATGTCTGAAGCGTTTCTGGCGCACTCAGGCGTGTCCTGGGCAACCAGCCCCAGGCTTCAGTCAGCCCATACAATTGAAGATTGGTCAGTAGGCCAAAGAGGACCACGCACAGGCTGGCGGTCAGGAGGCCGACCTTCCGACGAGGCACCAGGCTCGCCAACGTGACCGAAATCACATACAGCACTAGAAACGGGCTCTCGATCCCACCGGTTCTTGCTATCAAGACTGTTTCCAGCAGGAAATCGATGCCGATTTGTACCCAGGCTAGTCGAACCAACGCCTCAGAGGTGGTCACGAAGCGAAGAGCGAGGGCATATCCAATGGTGACCGCGTAGGTAAACACGATCAGGCTATAGAACGTCTCGACCTGCTCTCCTCTTGTGACTTGAAAAGTGAGAGAAAGCCCGAGCAGGAGGGT
>CAYHNM010000084.1:0-6290 GCA_964357985.1 uncultured Nitrospira sp.
GGTTACTTTGTAGTGCCCGCACGGCGGCGTCGGGCAAGGAAATGGTTTCGCGCCGCTCTGCCGGGGTTGCCGTCTTGGCGGGACCTTGGCTCCAGCAAGGGCTGGTTGTCAGAAACACGAGCGTGATGGCGATGCCGCTTCTCCATCTGGAAACGAGACGAGCGTGGGACCTCATAAATCCTCCTTGATCGACAGACTGAACGGGCTCATATTATACCGATGGTCTGGAGATTGTCATGGCTCAACTCACCCAATCGGTCAGGATTATGATGCGACGCCTGCTCACTGGTGCACTCGTCACCACTGTTCTGACCGTAGGGGGGATGCTCGTCGAGTGCGCACCGGCTTCGGCGCAAACGGTGTCCGGCGTGCGTTCATTCGACGGCGGTGTCGGGCCGCTCTTCACTCTGACCGGGCCGGCAAGTCTCTATCTTGACGGGCAGGGGACGCAAGGGTATTTGTATAGGCCCGGCGGAAACATGGAGACGTACAGTTTTCGAAACCCGACGACGGGTCAGGCCTGGAGCGGCGCCGTCATGACCTTCGGCCCGCAACTTTCGATCGGACTGATCCAAGGCGCCAACCAGAGCGGGTCACCGCTGGTCTTACCTGGCCCTCCCAGACAAACCGGTCCTCTGCCTTCGATTTCTTCGACGCTTCTCGACGAAATTCCCTAACAGGATGCTGAAAAAGTCCGTCAGCGTCGTTCCCTGCCTCCGCCGAAGCGCTTCGCGCAGGCAGGTCGCGGCGCTCAGCGGCTCAACGTATAGAACGTAGTACGATTCGCCACTTCGCTTGCTGCGGCCTTGCTGAACAGCCTTTTTGAGCATCCCGCAATTTCATCTTCACGGTTCGCTCGCCAGTTGCCACGCCAATGACAGGACGTAGCGCACTGTTGTCATGAGAATGTCAGGACTGATGGTGTCGGCTGTATCGGTCGGCTGATGATAGTGGGGATGAATCCCACCGCTGACGACGGTAATGGTTGGTACGTCGGCTTCTTTGAACGGGACGTGGTCGCCGCCGGGGAAGAATCCAAACACATCGAGCTTGGATGCGAGACCAGCCGGCTCTCCCGCCTGCTGCGCGACCGTTTTCTCCAGCCCGGTCACACCGACCGTCAATCGTCCATTGCCGATCCCGGCATGGTCGATGTTGATCATGGCCTTGGTTGAGGCGAGGGGCACGACTGGGCGGGTGACGTAGAGGCGCGAGCCGAGCAGGTCGCGTTCTTCGCCGCTAAACGATACAAACAGGATCGTGCGCTGTGGGCGAAGGGCTGATTTCGCTAATGCACGCGCCACTTCCAACATCACGGCGGTGCCTGAGGCATTGTCGTCCGCTCCTGGGAAGAGCAATCCCGCCGGTCGGCCGAAGTGATCGCGATGGGCGCCGATGATGATGGCGTCAGGACCGGTTCCGGAGATCAATCCCACGACGTTTGTCAGCAGGCCTTCTTGTATGGTGGTGTTCCAGTGGAGTGAGACGTACCGATCAGTTTCTTTCGACTGTGAGGAAGGCGTCTTGTTGAGTTGCTCCTGGAGGAGGTGAAGGCGATCTACTTTGGCATTGTCCGATCCAGATAGAATCTGTTCTGCGAGCGCTGTGCCGATCCACGCGCCGGGGATGGCTCGATCGGGAGGTAGTTGCCCATAGAATGCGCTAGGCCTTCCAGTGACGCCGCGTCGGGCTTCATAGGGATTGAGAATCGGCCCTGTCGCGGTTAAGTAGGCAAGGGCTCCGCGGTCTCGTGCGAATCGAACCTTGTCGGCATGGCTGACGGGTTTGGGGTAATGATCCGGTTTGCCCCGCAGGAAGAGAACGATCCGGTTGGTCACATCCACGCCGGCATAGTCATCGATGCCGTGAGCGGGATCGACGATGCCGTAGCCGACAAAGATGACGCGCCCTTGTGTATTTGCAGTGGGGGAGTCGAGCACCGGCAAGTAGTCGGTGCCGAGGGTGACGGTCGTCATCTGGTCGGCGTTGCCGATTCGAAGGTCCGGGTCCGGTTGGATTGTCGAGGTTGGAATGATCGAGGCCATCACCCCGAGCGGTGTGCCATGTTTTCCACTGACAAAGGGGAAGATGAGCGAGCCGTTCATGATAGGGGGGAGTTGCAGCGTTGCTGCGGCAAATTCCTGTGCAACCCATCGGGCCGATCGCACATCATCCTCGCCGCCGGCCAGGCGTCCATTGAACGAGGGGGCGCTGAGAGTGCGAATGTCGGCCAGCATCCGTTCGGTTGAGAGGGTGCTCAGGGATGCCTGAAGTCCTGCGTCGGATGACTGCGCCGGCACTGGTTCAGGACTGATCAGACACAAGATGATGATACACAGGGCCATGCGGCAGGTTGCAAGAAATGCTATGGTCAGGCTGCTTGTCATCTCGGTGCCCCGTCCTGTCGTGATTCCGAAGAAGATGATAGCACAGGGGGCCAAGCGGGTTGCACCGCGGGGTTGAGCCAGGTACTATTCGTCACGGAGAATTTTGATACGAAACACCATGACGCAGGCCGATTCGTTTCCCAACCGTCTCATCACTGAATCCAGCCCCTATCTCAGGCAGCATGCGCTGAATCCTGTGGACTGGTACGCCTGGGGGCCGGAGGCGCTGGCCAAGGCCAAGGCTGAGGATAAGCCGATCCTCCTGTCGATCGGCTACTCGGCCTGCCACTGGTGCCATGTCATGTCTCACGAATGTTTTGAGAGTCGTGAGATTGCGGCCGTGCTCAACGAACACTTTGTGAGTGTGAAGGTGGATCGGGAAGAGCGTCCTGATCTCGATGATATTTATCAGAAGGCTGCGCAGGTGTTTTTGGGGCGGGGCGGCGGCTGGCCGCTGACCATGTTCCTCACGCCGGATCAGGAACCATTTTACGGCGGGACCTATTTCCCTCCCGTGTCGCGACACAATCTGCCGGGATTCCCGCAAGTCCTGCAGGGTGTTCTGGACGCCTATCGGAATCATCGGGATGATGTGGCGAAAAACGTCGAGCGGGTTAAGGCGGGCTTGGCCCTGGTGAGTACGCATCAGCCTTCCTCTGAGCCGCTCACGGATACTTTGCTGAATGACGGCGTGAAAGACTTGAGTCTTTTCTTTGATCCGGTCCATGGCGGATTCGGCGAGGGGCCCAAGTTTCCCACGGTGCCCCCGCTCAGTCTGTTATTGCGCCATACCTATCGATCGAAAGACGTGACGGCTCAAGAAAAGGTCTTACTGCAGTTGCGAAAGATGGCCGCCGGCGGGATCTATGATCATCTCGGCGGCGGATTTCACCGGTATTCGGTCGATGGGCAGTGGCTCATTCCTCATTTCGAAAAGATGCTCTATGACAATGCGCAATTGGTGCGCATCTATCTCGATGGCTGGCGGCTGACGAAAGAGGCGCGGTTTCGTCAGGTGGTCGAAGAGACGCTCGAATGGACGCGTCGGGAACTGGCGCATGCGGACGGAGCCTTTTTCGCTGCGCAGGATGCCGATAGTGAAGGTGAGGAAGGCCGGTTCTTTGTCTGGGACCAGACGGAAATTCTGGCTGTGCTCGGACAGGAGTTGGGCGAGATGTTCTGTCGCGCCTATGGCGTGACCGACGGCGGAAATTTCGAAGGGAAGACGGTTCTGAATCGGTTGGGAGCGGCCGGATCGTCCGCAGATGCTCAGGAGCCGCTTGAGGCGACGCTGCGACCGGCCAGGAAGAAATTGTTGGCTGCCCGCGAGCAGCGAGTGAAGCCCCAACGCGATGAAAATATTCTCACGAGTTGGAATGCTCTCGCGGTCTCGGCCTTTCTTGATGCGTACCAGACCTTCGGGACTCCGTGGTACTTGTCATCGGCCGAACAGGCCTTGACGTTCCTGATCGACTACGCGATTGCCGACGGCCGCGTGTCCCGCACGGTTGCCGGCGGGAGCGGGCGGATTGCCGGCTATCTTGATGACTATGCCTATCTGGCGGCGGCGTTACTCGATGCCTTTGAGACGACCTCGCATAGCTGGTATTTGGAGCAGGCTCAGGTCGTGGCGGATGGTATGCTGACGCACTTCTGGGATGAAGGTCTCGGCGGGTTCTTTTTCACGGCCAAGGATCACGAGACGCTCATCCATCGAATGAAGTCTGGCACGGATAGCGCGATGCCGTCCGGCAATGCGGTGGCGGTGCAGGTGCTGATTCGCCTCTTTTCTTTGACGGGGGAACGGACGTATTATGATCGCGCCGAACAGACGTTGCGGGTGTTTCGTCAGTTGATGGACCAGAATGCCTACGGCGCATCCGGGCTTCTTTGCGGGTTGGATCTCCTGTTGTCGAAACCGAAAGAAGTGGTGATTGTGGGGGCACGGGGCAAGCCACAGACGGAGTCGCTCCTGGCTACCTTGCATCAGCGGTATGTGCCGAACAAGATCCTCCTGGTCATTGATGAGGCACGCCGGGGAAAAGAGGGCGAGCTGCCTCTGGCTGCGGGGAAGGTGAGCGTGAACGGGCAGCCGACGGCGTATGTCTGCCAGCAGTTCACCTGTTCGGCGCCGGTAACGGAGAGCGCTCAATTGGAATCGCTTTTATAGAAAGGAGTGCCTGTGGCTGGCGGCGGATCTGGACAGGGCCTGTACGAGCACCTCTATAAGCGGTTTTTCGAAAACCGCAACGGTCATCAGGGGTATGACTTTCAACATGCTCCGAGCGGTAGCGCGGCACCTTCGTCCGTCACGTTTGCGCAGAAACTCCGGTGGTGGACCTGGGATCGCTGGCAGCGGCGAAAGAGGATTCTGGCGGAGCGGGATCGGTTGCAGCGAGATATTGTGAGCATGCGGCGGAACTCGGTACCGGGTTCGAAGCTATAGACGGTAGTTCGGAAATGATCAAGCGGGAGGTATTCAGTATTATGCGTCCGATAGCTCAGAACATTCGAGCGACGCTGTCGACCAGTCTCTGGGTGGCAGTGGTTCTCTTGGTGGGGGTTGCGCCGGTGTCGGCGGTCCCCCGTGAGAACCATGAGGAGAAGGAAGCGAATCTGAAGCAGCAGGCGACCGGCGGCCTCTTCCATAAGTGGACGTTCGACAAGGATGCAGCCAAAAGCATTCCTGGAGGTTTTGTTCCGCTTTCCTCTGGGGCCGGGGTATCGGCGATCTGGTCGGTAGAAGCCGATGAAACGGCTCCGTCCGCTCCGAATGTGGTGAGAGGGACGTCTGCGTGCGAGGAAAGCACCTGCTTCCGACTGCTGATTGCGCAGGGACTTGAATATGAGTATCCGGATCTCACGATGCGTATTCGGTCAGCCGATGGAGTGGCCGGTGTGGGTGGATTCGTGTTTGCCTTGCGGGATGCACAAAACTTTTACGCGGCTCTCGTCGACCTTGGGGCAAAGCGCGCACAGGTCATCCGTGTGATTGAAGGCGTGACGACAGTGTTGGGTCAAACCGCCGTGACGCTGAAGCCCATTGATTGGCATAGTCTTCGGGTTCAGCGGAATACGATCGTCAGCAAAGATTTTATTGAGGCATTTGTCGATGGAGTATTGGTGCTCTCGGTAGAGGATCAGATGTTGGGGACCGGTCAAGTCGGTGTGGTGATGCAAGGAAAAACATCCTTGTTTTTCGACACGTTGCACGCAGTTCCCCTGTTCTCTCATCGACCGCTCTCCTCACCGGCGGCCTATTGAACGGCATATCGCGATGAGCCGATTGATTCTCTGCTTGCCTTTTCTCAGTTTGCTGGAGTAGCATCGGCTTGCTTGATTGCGAGAGGCCTGGCAGGCAAGCGTGGAAAGTGACAAGGCCTGAATCGATGTTGTTATGGTTGTGCCCGGGAATTTGATCGGAAGCCAGAGCTAAGCCGCCGCTGTGTTGACGTCTTCGGCCCATTCCTTCCTTCCTCCGTTCTCGAGTCCAACACAACACCATTTTCTCAAAGGAGGAACCCCATGGGTTCGAAGATTTACGTCGGTGGATTGCCCTACTCAACAACCGAGCAACAGCTGAGCGATTTGTTCGCTGTGCACGGAGCCGTGACGTCGTCACGCATCATCACGGACAAGTTCACGGGGCAGTCCCGTGGATTCGGTTTCGTGGAGATGTCAGGGGACAGCGAAGCGCAGGCGGCGATTACCGCGTTGAACGGCACGCAGCTCGGCGGCCGGACATTGACTGTGAATGAAGCCCGTCCTCAAGAGCCCCGTTCCGGCGGCGGCGGCGGTGGGCGTGGCGGATTTGGTGGTGGTGGCGGCGGTCGGTACTAAACCGGTCACGACCCCTTAGTGCATGAAAGGGCTGCCGGAATTTCCGGCAGCCCTTTTTTATTC
>CAYHNM010000085.1:0-6285 GCA_964357985.1 uncultured Nitrospira sp.
TCAGCGTCAAGTTGCAGCGAACGCGTCCCTCCCCGCCCGCCCTGCACGAGGACCGTGAGGTCTACGCGCCCGCGACGGCAGTGTTCCTGAATGGCTTTCTTGATGTGCTCTTCACGCGCACTCATGGTCTTCGGCAGTCGCAGGCCGGTTTCAAGAAACCGGTGATTGACCGATCGAATTTCCACCGTGACCTGCCCGTCCTGCCAGGCCCCTTGTCGTCGTCCGAATCCGGTCATACTGGTGATCATTGCGGGAGCTTTCCTTTCCAGTGACATTCCGCGTAGAGCGGGCATGAATTGCAGAGGGGTTTGCGCGCCAGGCAGATATAGCGCCCGTGCAGGAGGATGCGCTGTGAAATGGCGGTCCATTGAACTTCGGGGAATTGTCGTTGCAGATCCTGTTCGATTCTCTCGGGATTGTCCGAAGTGGTCAGGCCCAGTCGATTGGCGACTCGTTTGACATGGGTGTCGACGACGATTGCCGGTTGGCCGAAGGCGGTCCCCAGGATCACGTTGGCGGTCTTGCGTCCGACCCCCGGGATGGTCGTCAATTTTTCCATGCGCTGAGGCACAGTCCCGCCGAATCGTTCCGCGACGGCTTTGCCGCATCCGATCAAGTGCTTGGCTTTATTCTTATAGAACCCGGTCGATTTGATGAGGGTTTCGAGTTCGAGCGGAGCGGCTGATGCAAAGTCCTGCGGACGACGAAATCGTTTGAACAGCGCCGGCGTGACTTGATTGACCCGCTGGTCGGTGCACTGCGCGGAGAGGATTGTGGCGACGAGCAATTCCCACGGAGACCGGTGGGTCAGTTCCATCTCGGCCTTCGGCCGGTGCTTGAGCAGCAGCCGTGCCAGCGTGGCTGGATTTGGTGCGATTGATAGATGGCGGCGCGAATGAGCGTTCATTGAAAGTGGCGCAATTCTGCCGCGGTTACATTGGAGATGCAAGTGCGGTATCCGAGGCCGCCTGCGGAGGAATGTCCGGTTCCTGCGTGCTGGTCATTGTGTGGACACGCGTCGCCAGGTGGTCAATCAGCGGGCGCAGTGTGGATGCGTCCAAGGCGCAGATGCCGATCGCGTCATAGCGGCGGCACAAGGCTTCGGCCTGAGCCGCGGGGAGCCGATCGCACTTATTGAAGATAAGGACTTGCGGGATCTTATCGAGGGTCAATTCTTCGAGGATATCCAGGACGGCCTTCATCTGAACATCGATGTCGGGTGCGCTCGCATCGACGACATGTAGCAATAAATCGGCTTCGCGTAATTCTTCCAGCGTCGTCCGGAACGCCCCGACCAATTCTTTGGGGAGATCGCGGATAAAACCGACGGTATCGGTCACAATGACTTCCCGATCCTGCGGGAATCGCAGGCGGCGGCTGGTGGTGTCCAACGTCTCAAAGAGCCGGTTTTCCGCTGAGACGTGACTATCGGTGAGGATGTTCAGTAATGTCGACTTTCCGGCGTTGGTGTAGCCGACGAAGGAGAGGACCGGAAGTCCCTGGCGTTCCCGGCGGGCGCGGCGTTGATCCTGATGCTTGGAGAATTGTTCGATCTCGCGCTCCAGGTGGGTAATCCGATCGCGAATCTTCCGGCGATCGGTTTCCAGTTTCGTTTCTCCCGGGCCTCTGGTTCCGATCCCTCCGCCGAGGCGTGATAGCTGTGTGCCTTGTCCGGAGAGGCGTGGGAGCAGATAGCGTAATTGCGCCAGTTCCACCTGGACTTTGCCTTCCCGGCTATGGGCCCGGCGCGCAAAAATGTCGAGGATCAACTGGGTCCGGTCGATGATTTTGATGTCTGTCATCTCGGCAATCGCCCGTGCCTGGGCCGGCGTGAGGGTTTGATCAAAGATGACCATATCCGCGCCCTTATGCAGGGTTTGTATCAGTACTTCTTTCAGTTTTCCGCTTCCCAGCAGGTATCGCTGATGGCCGTCTCCAATTCGCTGCGCAGTCTTATCAATCACGGTGACGCCGACAGAGGCGGCAAGGTCGGCAAGTTCATCCAGCCGTTCTTCCTGCTCGGCACGGCCTTGTGACGACGCGCTGACCAGCATGGCGGACTCACTTCCGCTCGTCACGGCGTGATGCTTGAGTGCTTCCTGCAGGTCCGTTTCGAGGTTTTTGATGAATTGGTCGAAGACGATGGGGCATTCCTGGAGCGGCGTCGGTTTGAGGATTTCGCAGAGCCGCCCGGTTTCATTCGGTGGCAGGAGATGCGCCAGATAGAGCGTGCCAGGGGTGCCGTTTTGTGACACCGAGAGGAGGCCGATAAGGTCGAGGCGCAGGTAGCCGAGATCGGTCAGATCTTCCTGGCTCAAGGGCCGGTCTTGCAGTTGTGTTCGAATCAGGCGAAGTCCTCGCAGTGAACGGGGGCCTGCACGAAATTTGGACAGTGTGGTGGGCGACAACACCATGTCGGTCCCCACGATGATTTCCTGCACGACACCGCGCCTGGTGAGTAGCAGCGAGATCGGCCGCCGGTACTCAGCCGAGAGTTTTGAGAGCTCTGTGGCCAGCTCAAGAGAAAGGACATCATCGACCGCATTCCGTCGTCGATAGAGATGCTCGATTGCGGCGAGTTGGCTGGCACGAAGTCCGAGAGTTTTGCCCTGTATGTCAGGAATAAGCAGCCTCTTGGTTAACGGGTGTGGACGGTTGTACGACCGGCGTAGGTACCCGGTCGCAGTGATGGAAGAATCTCAAGATCGACGAAAGGCTGTTGCCCACTCATGAGCAATTGCCTCCCGGCGGAGGCGATCATGGCGGCATTGTCGGTGCAGTAGGCCATCGGAGGTAACGCGAGTCTGATCCCCTCTTCCTGGGCTCTTGCGGTGAGCAACACGCGGAGTCGTGAGTTGGCGGAAACCCCTCCAACTACCGCCAGCGCAGTCACGCCGGATGACCGAACCGCCACAAAGGCTCGATCAACTAACACGCGGACGATTGCCTCCTGATATCCCGCCGCCAGGTCTGCTGACTGGGCCGCGCGTGCAGCTGCGTCCATATCGCGAAGCCGATAAAGCAACGATGTTTTCAGCCCGCTGAAGCTGAACTCCAAACTACTCTTCTGTAAACGAGACAAGGGAAAGCGAATGGTCTTGGGGTTGCCTTGGCGCGCCAGTCGATCGATCGCAGGCCCACCCGGATAGTCCAGGCCGAGCATCTGTGCGCCCTTATCAAACGCTTCACCGGCTGCATCGTCCCTCGTACAGCCCAGCAGTATGGTTTGACCGTCGGCTTCTCTCCTGAACAGATGGGTATGTCCCCCGGATACGACCAGGACAATGCACGGGAACGGGAATGTGGGATCTGCCAACCAGGCAGAGGCGATATGACCTTCAAGATGATTGACGCCGATCAGCGGGAGCGATAAGCCATAGGCCAATCCTTTGGCATAATTGAGTCCGACCAGGAGTGCACCAGCCAGACCAGGTCCTTGTGTGACGGCGATGGCCCCAAGGTCATGCCTGGAGAGACGCGCTTCAACCAGCGCGGACTGGACAACCCGGTCAATGGCACTCAGATGGGCGCGTGCGGCCAGTTCAGGAACCACGCCGCCGAATTGGCGATGAACTGAGTCCTGTGACGACACGATGTTCGAGAGGACCGTTCCGTCGCGATTCAGGATTGCAGCCGACGTTTCATCACAGGAGGATTCAATCCCCAGTATCGGGCATGGGGTCCAGGCGGTGGTGTGTTCGGTTGCAGCGGATAGACTCGTCGTCATGACTCTGTAGAGTTACCACACTCTGTCGCTGAAAAGCATGCGCCCCCTGCAGTCAATGACCGCAGGGGGTGCAGCTGAATCAATCACAATCTGTCGTACGAGCGTATCCCGATGGACGGGTTACACGCTGGCCATCGTCTCCTGCTCGATGAAGGTTGGGGCTCCGTCACGAAGCACAACCTTGATCTTGCGGCTGTCCTTGAACCGTCCTCTGATGAGGTCATCGGAGAGCGGATCACCGATGGCGCGTTGAATGGTCCGGCGCATCGGGCGGGCCCCATACAACGGCTCATATCCTTCTTTGATCAGCCATTGTTTGACTTCGTCATCCAGCTCGATCTCGACACCCTTTTCCACAAGCCGTGCGTTCAGCTCACGAACCAGGATATCAAGAATGGTGTAGAGCTGTTCCTTCTCCAGCTGATGGAAGATCACGACTTCGTCGATGCGGTTCAGGAACTCAGGGCTGAAGGAGCGGCGTAATTCGCCCATCACTTCTTCCTTCTTTCTCCTTGCCTGCTCCCCTTCCGTGCTCTGGAAGCCGAGCGACACACCCTTTTGAATCATCTTTGTCCCGATGTTCGAGGTCATGATGATGACGGTGTTCTTGAAGTCTATTTTACGACCCAGGCTGTCGGTCAGCACGCCGTCGTCTAAGACTTGAAGCAGCACGTTGAACACGTCCGGGTGGGCCTTCTCGATTTCATCGAAGAGCACCACGGAATACGGACGTCGGCGGACCTTCTCGGTCAGCTGTCCGCCCTCTTCATAGCCGACATAGCCCGGAGGGGCTCCAAAGAGCCGTGAGCTGGTGAACTTCTCTTGGTATTCAGACATATCGACGCGAATTAACGCATCTTCGCTGTTGAACAAGAATTCTGCGACGGTCCTGGCCAACTCGGTTTTACCGACGCCGGTGGGACCCATGAAAATGAAGGAGCCGATGGGCTTCTTCGCATCCTTCAAGCCGGCCCGCGATCGGCGGATGGCGCGTGAGACGGCCGAGATCGCTTCGTTTTGACCGATGACACGTTTGTGGAGGAAATCCTCCATGTGTAGCAACTTATTCGACTCTTCTTCTTCCAATTTAAAGAGCGGGATGCCGGTCATCTTCGAGACGACGTAGGCCACGTCTTCTTTTCCGATGGTGGGTTTATTCTTTTCCTGACTCTTTTTCCACTCGCGCTTCGATTCATCCAGCAGTTTTCGCAACCGCTCTTCTTCTTCACGGTGGCGTACGGCCTCTTCGAAGTTTTGCATCGAGATGGCGAGTTCTTTATCCCGCGAGACCTTCTTGAGTTCCTGCTCCATCGCCTTCAGCTCAGACGGCAAGGCATAGGTCTGGAGTTTGGCGCGTGAACCGGTTTCGTCGATCAAATCGATCGCTTTATCCGGGAGGAACCGATCGGTAATGTACCGGTCGGAAAGTTTTACTGCTTCGACGATGGCATCTTCTGAAATCTCGACGCCATGGTGCTCTTCATAGCGGTCTCGGAGTCCCTGGATAATGAGCACCGCTTCATCCATGCTCGGGGGCTGGACGTGAATGGGCTGGAATCGTCGCTTGAGAGCGCCGTCCTTTTCAATGTGTTTCCGATACTCGTCCAGCGTCGTGGCGCCGATGCATTGGATCTCGCCACGCGACAGCGCGGGCTTCAGCATGTTGGAGGCATCGATCGATCCCTCTGCGGCCCCGGCTCCGACAAGTGTATGCAATTCATCGATGAAGATGATGATATTGCCGGCCTGGACAATTTCCTTCATCACGACCTTCAGGCGCTCTTCAAACTGGCCGCGGTATTTGGTGCCGGCAACCAGTGAACCGAGGTCGAGTGCGATGACACGCCGTGACAAGAGATTGTCAGGAACTTCTGACTGCACGATTCGCTGCGCTAACCCTTCGACGATCGCGGTCTTTCCGACTCCCGATTCACCGATAAGAACCGGATTATTCTTGGTGCGGCGGCTGAGAATCTGGAGGACGCGTTCAATTTCATCGGCGCGACCGATCACCGGATCCAGCTGGCCTTCTTGGGCCATCTGGGTCAGATCCCGTCCGAATTCATCGAGCGCTGGAGTATTGCTCTTCCTGTCTCGTTCGCGCGGAGCAGACTTTCTCAGGAAGGTAACGGTCAACTGTCTGGCCGTCAGCAGATTGGCTCCAAGGCTGCGCAGAATCTTTCCACCGATCCCCTCCTCTTCCCGCAAGAGGCCGAGCAGAAGATGCTCGCTGCCGATATGGTTATGGCCCAACAGTCTGGCCTCTTCCACACCGTATTCGATCACTTTTTTGACACGCGGGCTAAAGGGAATCTCCCCGAACGTCATCGTGGTGCCCCCGCCGGGAAGATTCCGCTCAATTTCGAGCCGGATCTGTTCCGTGGAGAGGCCCATCTTTTTCAGGATCATCAGGGCGATACCGTCGGATTCACGGAGAATCGCGAGAACCAAGTGCTCCGTCCCGAGATAATCGTTCTGGTGCCGCTCGGCCTCTTCCCGTGCCAGGATGATGATCTTCCGACCCTTGTCCGTGAATCGTTCGAACATCCTGCCTCCTT
>CAYHNM010000086.1:0-6234 GCA_964357985.1 uncultured Nitrospira sp.
GTCGCGCTCTTCATCGATCCGGCCGGAGGCATCCTGCCACTGATCGTCCTCGGCTGCTTGGGCGTCCACAGCGCACTCTTCAGTCCGGCGAAATATGGCATCTTGCCGGAGATCTTGCCGCATGACCGGCTCACCCAGGGCAACGGCATTCTTGAATTAAGCACATTCCTCGCAATTCTTGGCGGCACCGCCATCGGCGGGATGCTGCTGGATGGCGTGGGCTCATCCACCTGGCTGGCCCCGCTGGCACTCACGCTGCTCTCACTCATTGGCTTCGGCGCATCACTGACCGTCCCGGCCGTTCCTGTGGCCCGTACGGAGGGAGGCCTCGGTTCCACTCTGGGAGAAGCCGTTCAGGCCGTCCGCTCCAACCGAACCTTGTTCCTCGCCATTCTCGGCTCCGCCTTCTTCTGGACGATCGCGAGCCTGGTCGGCCAGGATATGTTGGTCTACGCCAAGACCGTCCTTGCCCTGTCGGATTCGCTCTCCGGCCTCCCGCTCGCCTTGCTCTCGATCGGCATCGGCGCCGGCGCAATGCTCGCAGGGAAACTTTCCGGTGAGCGGGTCGAGTACGGATTGATTCCGCTTGGCGCCTTCGGAATCTGTACGTTTCTCCTGCTGCTGGGGCTCTTGGGTCCCGGACTCTACGGCACACTCCTCTTGATGGCGGGACTCGGCTTGTCCTGCGGACTCTTCGTCGTGCCCGTGAACGCCCTGATCCAATGGCATGCCCCCGCCGATCGACGCGGCAGCATCATTGCCCTCTCGAATACATGCACGTATAGTGGCGTGCTCATGGGATCGCTCAGCGGCGGCGTCTTTGCCTCACTCGGCCTCTCCACCACCGGCATTCTGCTCGCGGCGGCGGGGGCTACCTTCGTCGGCACGCTGTGGGCCCTCTGGCTGGTCCCCAGCGCGTTCGTCCGTCTCGTTCTCATTCTCCTGACCAAAACGCTCTATCGGGTGCGGATCGTCGGACCGGCGAATGTGCCGCAGACCGGCGGGGCGCTGTTGGTGCCGAATCACATGTCGCTGGTCGACGGCTTCCTCCTGATCGCCAGCCTCGACCGACCTGTCCGATTTGTGGTCGATGCCGCCTACGCGACTCATCCCCTGTTCAAATGGTTGATGGATATTATGCGGGTCATCCCGATTTCCTCCTCCGGGGGACCGCGGATCATCCTGCGCGCGCTGCGCAGCGCGGGTCAGGCCCTCGACGACGGCGAGATCGTCTGCATCTTCCCGGAAGGGCAAATCACCAGAACCGGCACGCTCTTGCCATTCCGCCGTGGCTTCGAACGCATTGTGAAAGGCCGGACGGTCCCGATCATTCCGGTCCATCTGGATCGCGTGTGGGGCAGCATGTTCAGCTTCGTGAAAGGCCGCTTCATCTGGAAGCTTCCGGAACAGATTCCCTATCCGGTGACGGTCTCCTTCGGCGCGCCGCAACCGGCTGAGACCCCGGCGCATGAACTCCGCCGGCTCGTGCGCGAGTTGGGCGAAGCCGCCTGGAGATTGCGCAAAGCCGACCAGCAGCCAGTCCATCGTCCGGTCATCTCGGCCTGGCGCCGTCACCCGCTCACCTTTGCCATGGCCGACGCCTCTCGCCCGTCGATCACCGGACTCAAAGCCTTGCTCGGCACCATTACTCTGGCGCGCGCGATGAAACCGCATTGGGAAGGACAGCGCTATGTCGGGCTTCTCCTGCCGCCAAGCGTTCCCGGAGCATTGCTCAATGTCGCCGCCGCACTGGCCGGAAAGACCAGCGTCAATTTGAATTACACCGTCGGCCGTATCGGGCTGGAGTCGGCTGTCGCTCAGGCCAGCCTGAAGACGCTACTGACCAGCCGTCTGTTTATCGAAAAAGCCAAGCTCGAAATCCCGGGTGGCGTCACCATTTTGTACCTTGAAGATATCGCCAAGACAATTTCCGGCAGCGCAAAACTCATCGCCTTGTTGCTCGGACTCTTTGCACCGATCGGATTGCTAGAGCGGGCCTGCGGCCGTGCCACACCCATCAGCCTGGACGACCTGGCCACGATCATCTTCAGCAGCGGCAGCACGGGAGAGCCGAAGGGCGTCATGCTCTCCCACTTCGCCATCAATTCGAACGTCGAGGGCGCCGGACAGGTCATCCACATCAGCAAGGCCGATCGCGCCTTGGGCATCCTGCCCTTCTTCCATTCCTTCGGGTATATGCTGCTCTGGTTCTATGCGCGGCACAACACCGGCATCGTCTTTCATCCCTCACCACTGGATGTCGGCGCGATCGGCGAGCTCTGCAGCAAATACCGCATCTCCCTGCTGGTCGTGACCCCGACCTTCTTGCAACTCTATCTGCGCCGCTGCACGCCGGAACAGTTCAGTTACCTGCGTGTCGTGCTCACGGGCGCTGAAAAACTCCCGCTTCGCCTCGTACAAGCGTTCCAAGACAAGTTTGGAATCGTTCCAGTGGAAGGCTACGGCGTGACGGAATGCGCCCCCGTCGTGTCGTCCAATTGCCCGGACTTCCGCGCCTCCGGTTTCTATCAAGTCGCCTCGCGCCGTGGCACCGTCGGCCAGCCGTTCCCCGGTGTGTCGGTGCGCATCGTCGATCCGGAGACCTGGGCCATTCTGCCGCCGGGCCAATCCGGCATGTTGCTGGTCAAAGGCCCGAATGTGATGAGCGGCTATCTCGGCAGGGAAGACCTCACGGCCAAGGCGATGAAAGACGGCTGGTACATCACCGGTGATATCGCGACGCTGGACGACGATGGATTTCTCACGATCACCGACCGGCTCTCCCGCTTTTCCAAAATCGGCGGTGAGATGGTGCCCCACGGCAAAGTCGAAGAGGCCCTGCAGCAGGCCGCAGGCGCGGACCTGCAAGTCTTCGCCGTGACCGGTCTCCCGGATGAGAAAAAGGGCGAACGGCTGGCCGTGCTCTACACCATCGACGAAGCGACCATCCCGACCGTGCTCGACAAGCTCGCCTCCAGCGGGTTGCCTAATCTCTTTATCCCGGCCAAGAACCAATTCGTGAAAGTCGAAGCGCTGCCGATTCTGGGCACCGGCAAACTGGATCTGCGCGGCGTCAAACGGATCGCCACCGAAAAGCTGATGCCGGCGTCGTGACGATGCCCGTCATGCGCAAGATTCCGCGCACCCCTGTCATCCTCCTCACCGTCGTCCTCTGCGGCCTGATCGCCTCCGGCCTTACCCCCAAGGACCGGCTGACCTGGCTCTTGGAAATCCTCCCGATTGTGATCGCGCTCCCCTTCCTGGTCGCAACTTTCCGCCGCCACCCGCTCACGCCACTGCTCTACTGGCTCCTCGCTCTTCATGCTGCTGTCCTGCTCACCGGCGGCCATTACACCTACGCAGAGGTCCCGGCCGGACGGTGGATTCAAGAGACATTCGGAATGACGCGAAACCCCTACGACCGGCTCGGACATTTTGTCCAGGGGTTCGTGCCTGCCCTGCTGATGCGGGAACTGCTTCTGACAACAGCGTCACTGAAACCGGGCCACTGGCTCTTTTTCCTGGTCTGCTCGGCCTGCCTGGCATTCAGCGCGCTCTACGAACTCTTTGAATGGGCGGCGGCACTCGCGCTCGGACAATCGGCGATGGAATTTCTCGGCACACAGGGAGACCAATGGGACTCGCAGTGGGACATGGGCATGGCCTTGATCGGCGCGATCACGGCGCAACTAGTGCTCGCCCCAATGCATGATCGACAGCTTCGTACTCAGCTCGGCTCACACATCGGCTCAAGCGCACTGCCTCGCTCCAGAACAACCAAAATTGCCTGTCTCCTGATCATGGCAACGTTCCTGTTTAGCCAAGCCCCTGCCATGGCAACACCAGAGCCTGCGACACAAGGGCAGATAGGCCAATCCCCGCTACAGCATGAGCCGCTCGGGCTCTTCGATGGAACGGCCTTCACCGCCATGACCGGCCGCTGCACCGACTGCTCCGCACCGCCGCAAGCTCTGTGGTACTTTGCCGATGAAACGATTGCGATTCCCGCAGCTCAGGAAAGCCAAAGCTCCGCCGCTCAGCCGCCGTTTCTGGTATGGCTCGGCTCACCTGAATTGATTCCTCGGGCCGCGCTCACCTCTGACCACACCCAGTTAACCATTGACGGCAGCACCTCTGTTCCCTTTCGGCTGACGCCGAAACTCCCGACCAATCAGTCCTACTATAACGAGGCCACGGCACAGCTCCTCAGCTCGCACCCCTTGCGGCTGCGCGGCCGCACTGTCTCAACGGCAGAAGGACCGTTGTTCGAAGCCCGTACCATCTGGCCGGAAGACTTTCTGCTGACGCCCGAGCATGCGCGCACAATCGATGCCGATGATCGAACGATCTCGCATCTTATGGAAAGCGCAGACCGGCTTCCCCGTGACAGCATCACGACCCACCGTTTGTGGGGAAACGCCGTTGCATCATGGGCCGGAAAACCAGTGCTCGCGGCTATCCTGAACGGAGCGCAAGGGGACGACGACGAGGCCCAAGGCGGACACTTTGGCATTGTTACCGGGCGAGTCGGTCCGAAAGGCGAATGGGCCGATTGGATCGTGAACAACTTCTACGACCCGGACGTGGTCAGCGAAAAGGGCATCCTCCCCGCGATGGTCCCGATGGATAACTACCTCATGGACCTCAACAGCGGGCAATCCTACTATCGGCCGAGCGCACTCCTCGTGCTCATCTTGAAGCAGGACCGTATCTCGGCTGTCTATCAAGCCGCCATCCAGGATGTGTTCCACCGCTTCTACCGGCACGAGTTGGATTACGATCACTCGCTGCTCAACTGCGCGGGATTCAGCATCGATCAGCTCCGCGCCCTCGGCTGGCAGATTCCCCTGCAAGGCCCCAGCAACCGGCTGAAGGCGACCGCAGGCTACGTCTACATGGCGGCCTCTGATCGCAGCCTGGCCAGCGGCCTGAAGGCCTATCGGTACTTTTCAGAGGAGCTGACCAGACTGCTGCCGCGCGTTACCTTCGAAGCAATCGGAAACGACGCCCTGCATCTGCTTCAACAGACAGACCCGCAGCGAGTACTGACGCCGTTCGAACAATGGCTGCGCGAAGATGTCGAGGCCATACTCTACGTCCACATCCCTCAGATTCCCTCCAGCCGCGCGATGGGCACCTATGCGGTCGCCTCACTGGACGAATATCAACGTCGCGTTCCGTCCGATCGATCGCAATGGAAAACCGTCGCAGTGCCGCCGCGCCCGTTTCCAGCTGAACTGCGGGTTGCACCGGCGCCAATAGAAGCGGCAACGATTCCGAGACCGGTGTTTGGACTCGTGGTAGGCTTGCTTATGAGCTTCACCTGGGCGGGGAAGCTTCTCTATCATCGGTATAGACGGAAGAGGGAGGTTCAGGCAGCATGACAACGAGAGAATACGCCATGACCACCAAATCCTTGGTCGATTGCCACGTCCATCTGGCTGCGCTGCCGGACGGCGACAACGGTTGCTACATCTCGCCGAAGATGCTCAAGAGCCCGTTGTTTCGATTCCTGTTTTGGAAGCACGGCCTCTCCGTCGACCACCCGCGTGAAGCCAATGAAAAGTATCTGGACGATCTGCTCGTTGAATTGCGCGCCTCGAAGCACGTGCTGAAGGGTGTCTTGCTCGGCATGGACGGCCATTACGACTCCAACGGCATCCTGAGCCTGGAACATACCGACCTGCTTGTGAGCAACGACTATGTCTTGAACGCCGCCCGCGCCCATCCGAACGAGTTGCTGGCCGGCGTCTCCATCAACCCGCAGCGGCGGGACGCGGTCGAAGAAGTGCATCGTTGCGCGGATGCCGGAGCGACGCTGGTCAAAGTGCTCCCGAACGCGCAACAGTTCGACCCGTCAAACCCGAAATACAAACAGTTCTATCGGGCGCTTGCCGAGCGAAAGATTCCCTTCCTCAGCCATGTCGGCTACGAGTTCAGCTTGATCGGCAAAGACCAGTCGGTCGGCGAACCCGATCGACTCCGGGTCGCCCTCGACGAAGGCGCCACGGTCATCGCCGCCCACGCTTGCAGCTACGGACTGATTCTCTTCGAGAAGTTTCTGCCGACTCTGCGCGATCTGGTGAAGCGCTATCCGAACTTCTATGCGGACATTTCCGCCCTCACCCTGCCGAACCGCTTCCGGATGCTCCTGCACCTGCGCAACTACCCCGAACTCCACGAACGGTTGCTCTTCGGCACGGACTATCCGCTGTCCGTCTTCCACATCGCCGC
>CAYHNM010000087.1:0-6201 GCA_964357985.1 uncultured Nitrospira sp.
TTGATGTTTGAAAATCCTGCCGTTCGGGCATTTACGACTGCCTGTTCGGTTTCGGATATTGTCCCTGGGCGGCCAATCGGAATGAAGTCTTGAGGAGCCATGGATTCAGCTCCCAGGCTGACCCTATTAAAGCCAGCCTTGGTAAGGATCATCAAGTCTGAACGTGTGACTGTTGAGGGATGAGCTTCAACGGTTACTTCGACATCTGGTGTGACGGAATAGATGTTTCGGATACGGTCTAGGAGTGCAGCCAATTGCAGCGCTGGAATAACTGTGGGCGTGCCCCCTCCGAAGTAGATGCTCTGAAGTGCGCGTCCATCGAGTAGATTCTGCTGGTGATAGAGGGTCAGTTCACGTTCAAGTGCTGAAAGATAGGCTTCGATGCGAGCCGGTGTGGCGATCTCCAAGTAGAAAGCGCAGAAGTGACAGCGCTGCCGGCAGAGCGGGACGTGAATATAGAGCCCGATGTCTCTTTGAGGCGGCATGGTTAGATTTTGAAGGGTTGCGGTTTTCCGAAATCCCTCTCAACGACGACTTCGATTTCGTCGAGGGCGGATTTCCCTCGATTGCGAATGTGCGCCGCCCAGCTTGGGTGACGGCGTAAGGACTCAAATACCATCTTGAGAATGTCAGGTTTGATACGGGCTTCCCACTCGCTAGTCCAGGCTCGCTGATCCTCGTCCCCGTCGTAGTTGTCCGGAAAACTGGCTTCCAGGTTGAATCGGAGAGTGAAGGACTGTTCTTCACGGTACATAGGTGCCTCGCATTGCGATCTGAGCAGGGTGATTTTATAATGGGACCCAACAAGGAGTGTGATGCATGCCTATCTTCGAATATGTCTGTAGCGAATGTAAACACCGGTTTGAGCTCTTGATCCATAGATCAGATGAAGCCGCTTGTCCGAAATGTCAGGCGACAAGGCTGGAAAAGCAGATCTCTTCGTTCGGGGTCGGCGCGACGGGGGGATGGGCCTCGCCCGGCGCCGGATCCGGCGGGTCTTGTGGCAGCTGCGGCGATCCGCGGGGACCCGGTTCCTGCTCGACAAACTAGGCGGTCCTCATGGAATCAGAGGAACTGCTGCAACGTGCGATCGGGATCATTGGGCAATCTGATCCGATTATTAAGCTTCTTCAGCAAGTGAAAATGGGCAAGATGAAGCCGGATGATGCGGGATTGCGTGCCGTCGTCGAGGCCTGGCTGGGGACCTACGAGAAGGTGATCAGGACGGAGGGGTTGACCCAAGCGGCGCTCCGGCGAATCGATCCTTCCCCTCGGGTGGCCGTATTGCTTGAGGCCGGTGTCCTGCATGTCGATCAGCCTGCTGTGCGCGGACTCGAAAAGACTTTTTCCCAAGCCTTGGCTCAAGCTCCTGCCGGGTAGTAGGGGTGACGATGCCCATGCGTGCCGTTTTCGTTGTCTTGCTCTTACTGTTCTCTGCTCCTACAAGAGGAGCGGAAGAAGGAGCGGGGATTGGGCCTCTCCAATTCTTGAGCCCGTCTCAGTTTGCTGCCACCATTTCGAAAGACATCCAGTTTCTGGATGATGCGCCCTCCATCGAAAATTTTTTGACTGCCTTGGACGGTCGGCCTCCCGATTGGCCTGCAATTTACGGGTATGGCCATCATGACCCGGGGCATGATGACCGGCTGTTCGCCCTTAATCGTGAACGTGATGCGAGCCGTGCCGGAAATTCCGCGCTGGCCAAGCGGATCGCATTTCGGTGGGCGGGAGAATTGTCTCGATTCGATCCGGAGGTGCAGGGCTTTTCAGTAGCGGTGGGACCCGTATTTACAACGACGCGATGGGGCCAGGTTCGTTTCAAACCGGATGATTTGCCGGGAGGGCTCAAAACGATCCCCCCGGCCGACTCGTTGGATCGATTGCAGCGGGAGCTTGCCGCGGGAAAGACTGTAGAGCTTGCCGTCATCATCATCGGCCGGCTCATTCCAGAAGAGTCGATTGTCTATGACTTCTCGCATGACCAGGAAGGGCTCGGCCTCATCATGCCTTTTGTCCAGGTTGAGGAGGTGCACTACGTACTTTCTCCTTAGCTCCTAACAATCCTTCCCTCGTTTTCCCCCCGCCTCATTGAATTCACCTGCTCATCAGTCATAGTCACAAGTACGTAGCTGATCCGGCATAGGTTAATTTTCTCTCTGTATGAAGAGCCAGCCAGGGTGCGTCACATTGTGGACGTGATCTGAAGGCGTCTACCGTACACCAGCTGTAGGGAATGCCCCTCAGCGGGGTCTGATGCGGCATGATAACGCCTCGATTCATATAGGGATACCAGGCAGCATCGAAGAGCGAGCCTCAGGGTATTGGTCTTGCTCAACCAACGCACCACAGGATGAGACCTCGGTTTCATAAAGGAGGTCCGTTATGGGGTTAGTCAAGGATGAGCAAAACAATATGTTGTCAAAAATTGCCGAATCGATGTGGCGGCGACCCAGTCGAATCTCCATTTTCGTGGCCCTCTCACTATGGTCGACAGGTGGAGGGAGCATTCCTGTCTACGCGCATGAGGGGGGGGTGCATCCGGTTTCAGATTCTCCTTCTGCCTCGCGACACTCGCTCCTCAAACCTGTTCGGCCGGTTGATTCGACCCTGTCGGGAGTGAAGGAGGGGGCAATGATTTCCTCAGCTTCTGAACCTGGCCAGAAATCTTCCAAGAAGAAGAAAGCCAAAGCGACCATCAAACCGCCGGCTACTGAATCCCAGCGCTCGTCGGCGATAGAGCCAACGGCGCAGATACAAACGAAGGTGGAAGAGAGTACGAGTGGGATGAAATCAGCGAGTTCCATTCCACCCGGAGTGCCGGTGATGGCCGGGGCCGGTATTTCTACGATGATGAGTGGGACTGCGGCCATGGCTGTCGCCGCACCGAGTGCTGGCCCTGCGATCACAGCGGCTGCACCCAGTGCATTGGCCAGCTCCGTGGTTGGGGGGCCATCGACACCGTCCAACAAGAGCATTCAGCGGTTGTCCGCGGGGATTCCAGGATTCACGCGCGTGATCTCGACCCCGCTTCCTCCTGAAACAATTGCAACGCCGGCCCCCCCGCTCGATCCGCCTGCCTCTGGGCTTCCTGCAGCGCCGGCGAACTGGTTCGGCTATCACGTGTTGAATCGTCTGACCTTTGGAGGCACTCCCAATCAACTTAATACGGTGTCTCATATGACAGCGGCTCAGGCAAGGGATTGGGCTACTGGCTATATGAAGGAACAGCTTGGCCTCGACCCGGCACAACCCTGGCCGACGAATCTCCATTCAACCTCCCCGTTGCCCGCCGCGAATCCTATTGTGGATACGGATACAGATTTACGCTTGATGGCCGCTCAGGGTACCTGGAAGAAAGATGATCCTGAGCCCACTGTATTGAAGCCGGAGCTTCAGCAAGTGCAAGACCACGACCTGATCAGGAAGCTGTACAGCCGGCGTCAGTTGCTCGAGAAGATGGTCTATTTCTGGGACAACCATTTCAACACCGACTACCGGTCGCATTTCCGCGGCCAATACGAAGTCTATGAGAATGAAGCCTTTCGGACTCTGGCCTATGGGCGGTTTGTGGACTTGTTGATCGCGAGCGGGAAGAGCCCGGCCATGATGGTGTATCTGAATACCGATGTGAATAAGAAAGAGAATCCGAACGAGAACTATGCGCGCGAGGTCTTGGAACTCCATACCCTTGGAGTGGATGAGCAAGGGCATCCGGCGGGATATACGCAAACGGATATCAATGAGGCTGCCAAAGCGTTTACCGGTTGGACGGTGCCGGAAGGCTCGGCGCCTGGCTTTCGATTCGTGTCCAGTCGGCACAGTCCGGGAACCAAAACGGTGCTGGGGCAGTCGGTGGCGTTTGACGGGAGTGGACCAACCGAAGGAGAGCGGGTGTTGCAAATTGCAGCCAGCCATCCCTCAACCGCTCGGTATCTGGCTAAGAAGCTCTGTGAGTACTTCGTCAGTGAAACACCGTCTTCAGCGTTGATCACTGAAGTGGCGTCAGTATTTAGCGATTCAGGAGGCGATATACGCAAAGTGCTGATCGCTATCGTCACATCGGCGGATTTCAATAATGTGGCCAACTATCGAAGTCTGGTGAAGACGCCCTTGGAGTACGTCGTCGGGCTCTATCGCAATCTCGGAGTCTGGTCATCGCATGAGCCCATCCGTCGGCGGCTGACGGCGACCGGGCAGGGATTGTTCGAAATGCCTCCACCGACCGGATATAAAGAAAAGTCCGAGCATTGGCTGAACACCTATGTTTTGTTCCATGAGACGGCGATGGCTTACGAAGCCACAATCCCAGGGTTTGGCTCGACCATCCGATTCGGATCGGATACGAACGGAGGGCTTACTCGTCTGTGGTTAAAGGGCCTTGGTTTGAGGACGGAGGCAGATGTCTTAGGATTTCTCCTGAATCTCACGAATGACCGAGTGGCCACGGCCACCGAGTATCAAATTTATCTGACGACGTTGCGAAGCGGCGGGGGGACATTCAATCTGGACAATTCCAGTACAGAAGCGGCGCTCGACCGGACGTTGGCGAGCATGCTCACGAATCCGCGCTATCTCTATCAATAGTTGGACGATCATTGAGAGGGACGATCATGGACCACTGTCATTGCTGCTCATCGGCGTTCCAACAGGTATCACGTCGGACTGTATTGAAACGGGCCATGGGGCTGGCCGCCACAGCGTTGGCTGCCAACATGTTTCCTTTGGAGATGCTGTTCAAGAGCCGGGCGTATGCAGCGAGCAATGCAGGCAAAACATTGGTGGTCGTTTTTCAACGCGGCGGCAATGACGGTCTGAATACGATCGTGCCCTATTCGGATCCCCAGTACTATGTCATGCGGCCTCGCTCAACCAATGGCGGCATCGGCATTCTGCCGCCAGGCTCAGGCGATGGATCGGGCCTTGACCTGACAGGGTCGGGCTTTGCGATGCATCCGTCTATTCTTCCCTTGCACGGGCTCTATACCAGCAATCGTTTAGCGGTCCTGCCGGCTGCGGGGTTTGCTGGCAGTACGCAATCGCATTTTACGGACCAGGACACGATCGAACATGGCTTCCCGGAGCAACGGGACGGATGGTTGAATCGATATCTGGTTGCAGTACCGGCTGCTGGTGCATCCACCATTCGGGCAGCCGCGATTGGCGACGATGTTGCCAAATCTCTGCGCGGGACGGTGTTGGTTCCTTCACTGACCGATGTGTCCTCGTTCAGCTTCGCCCGCCTTGGATCATCCAAGGCCGCGTTGGAAGCGAATCTACGCGCTATGTATGCCCAAGATCCGGCGTCGAGTACTACGAATCCCGCTCGAACGGCGGTGCATGCACTAGGGCCGGAACTCATGAGTCGGGTCGCTGCAATCGAGGGAATTGGCGTCGCCACTCCGCAAAACGGTGCGACATACCCCAACAGCACGTTCGGGCGTGAAATGCGGGATCTGGCCCATATCATTCGTTCGGGCCTTGGGCTTGAGGTGGCCACCGTGGATATCGGCGGGTGGGATACGCATGACGATCAAGGGGCGGGTGGTGCGGCAGCCAATCGTCAAGCCGGGCGACTCGCGGATTTTGCCGGAGGCATCCGGGCCTTTGTCGATGATCTGGGGCCGCTTATGAATAATGTGGTCGTGATGACCTGTACCGAATTCGGTCGCACGGTCAGGCAAAATGCGAGCGGGGGAACGGACCATGGAAAGGCTTCGGCCTGGTTCCTGGTCGGCGGATCTGTGAAGGGTGGGGTGTACAAGGGCGCTGCAGGCTGGCCCAGCTCATTAACGGAGGCCAATCTCGATGAAGGGCGGTACATCAGACCAACGGTCGAGTTCAGGGATATTTTTGCTGATGTGCTGGTCAAGCATTTTGGTGCCAGCACCTCAGAGCTCGGTGCTGTTTTGCCTGGCCATGCCCATACGCCCGTTGGGCTGTTTGTGTAGTGGTGGCGATCGGGGAATGATTGCGGTGGGCGGGTCGTCGTTGGGTGGAGGGGAGAGAGTGCGGGGTGAAGCTTGAAAGGATGGAGCCGGAGCCTGCAGCCCAACTGAGTCAGTTTTTCAGCACACTCTCGCAGGGCGTGAACGTAAGGTCAAAAGTGGCTTAGCCTGGATGGCTCAGCAGTCGTCAGAAGCTGTCTTTGGCGCATCGAAACCCGGTTCCGCTCGGACGGCTGTCCATAATTCCCCCGTCTCG
>CAYHNM010000088.1:0-6155 GCA_964357985.1 uncultured Nitrospira sp.
CTCGTAAACAGCTGTCTGGCGGCCTCGGCGATGACCTCGTCCGCCGGCGCGTGGTGGCCGTAGTACAATCCGAATCCGGAGTCAGGATGTGTGACCCCGAGTTCCATGGCCGACGGCGGATGGAAGCCTGCCGGACCGACATCGATCACACGTTCACGCGTTGCGAAACCCATGGGACTCATGTGTTCTTCCTTTCGGATGAAGGTGATGCGGAGGGCGTGTCCATCCGGACGATTCTTCGGACTTCCGCGTCTCACGGCGTTGGAGAGATACCTTTTGTGATGGTGGCTGTAACCGCTTTCCTCGTAATACCTTCTGGAGTAAGCTCTGTGTGTTGGATGGTTGGGCCTGTTCATGCTGATTCTTCAACCTGGCAAGCGATCTCCTATGGCGCAACACTGCATACAGAACAGCCATCAACCCCAATGCGATAAGCAGGTTGAAATCCCAGCCGTTTACAACGGCCACAGCAATACCGGCCAGACAAGCGAATACCTCTAACAGCCCTGTATTTGCTCTGCTCGTTGCCGACTTTATGTTTCTCCGATGGCGACCCGGTATAGGTTGCTCGCGTTTTTTGATCATTGTCCGGCTTATCTCCAGACCTCTAGGAACAACGAAACGATCGCCAGCCCGGTGACGGCCAAGATGGACATCGTAAAGATGGATTCCGACGCCATAGAACTACCGAGGGCTGCGACGCAGCTTCCCGCCAAGATCTTTTCAAAAAGCGGCAGTTTGTCCGGTTGTCTGTTCTGCATCGTGCCCTCCTGATCCTCCTGTAGAGCCTGCATTCTCGCTCAGCGCAATTCGGGGGTCTTACCCATGGGCATTCCGCTTCATCTCCTTGGCCTTGTCGATCGCGCGTTGAATCTCTCCTGAAACGGCCGCGCCTTTTTCCTTTACCGCTTTGGCTTGGACTTCAGCCCCGAAATAGTCGCCCATCTCGATGAGCTGATGGACCGCACTGAAACTTGATTCCAATCCCGCGATCTCTTGCTTGATAGTTTCCAAGGCAGCCCGTTCTTTGCCGGTTGGCGCCTTTTCCATGAGGTTCTTGGCTGAAGCCACGTCTTGCTGGGCTTCTTTTTCCAATGCCAGCACCGCCGTCTTGGCTACTTCTTTATGTTGAGCCGCCTTGGCGGCTACTTGCCCACCGGTCTCCACGAGCTTGACCAGCATCTTGTCCGCTTCCGTATAGGACCGGAAGATGGAGAGGGTTTTGTCCTGTTCGGCTAACTCCTCCTTTGCGAGGGCGAGTTGCTGTTCCAGCTTCACAAAGTCGTTCTTCGCATAATCGGTTGCGCCAGCCTCCTTGGCGGCATCAACGGCTTTTTGAGCCGCCGCCAGTTGTTCCGTGGGTGGCTGGGCACAGCCAGTCATCAGGAGCAGGGCAGCGATAAGTCCGACACCCGCTGTCTGTAGAGAGCCTGTCGTCATGGCATACCTTGTTCGATTCTCCTCATGCAGCCTTTTCTACTTTGACAACTCATCCCTAGCATAGGGAATGCCGCGAGAAGCGAGCGATGATAACTGTAGCGTCAACGCGGGTTTCTGATGTGGCGGTCCCTCGCGCCTCGCGCCAGATTCCCGAGTTGAGCGAAGGCAGACTCATCATCTGCAAAATCTGCATGTCTCAATGTTCTAAACAAGACGGTCTGGTTCAGATTTCTTGAGACAGATCAGATCGTTGCTTCAATCATGCATGCGATCAGACGCGTGCAAGAATTGCAGATCGGAAACGAAATCGGGGGAAGGCTGAGCGATAGGGGACAGTTCGAAAAGACGTTACTCGCGAATTCCGTATTCCTTGATTTTGTACTGGAGGGCCCGGAGGCTGATGCCGAGCAGCTTGGCGGCTTTTTCGCGGTGGTTGGTGACTTCCACAAGAGTGCGGCGGATCACCTCCCTTTCAATCTCTTCCATGGATGTCCCGAGGGTTACGACCATCGTGCGGATATCCTCCTTGCTGGTTTGGATTTCCTCAGGCAGGTGTTGCGGCTGGAGGGTGTGATCCCGCACCGTGACAACCAATCGCTCGATGAGGTTACGAAGCTGTCGAATATTGCCGGGCCATGCATAAAGTCTCAATAACCGCATGGTATCCCGGGATACCTCTTTCGGGTCTTGATGGTGCTGGACGCAAAATTCACGCAGAAAGGTCTCGACTAAGAGCGGGATATCATCTCCTCGTTCGCGCAAGGGGGGTAGTTTGATCGGGACGACGTTCAACCGGTAGTACAGATCTTCGCGAAACTGTCCCTGCTTGACGGCTTCTTCCAAGTTCCGGTTGGTGGCCGCAATGATCCGTGCATCGACTTTCACGACTTTGGTTCCGCCCAGGCGACGGATTTCCTTGGTTTCTAAGACCCGCAGAAAATCGACTTGGGATTTCAACGACAGCTCGCCGACTTCATCCAGCAACAACGTGCCCCCTTGCGCCAGTTCAAACCGGCCGGCCTTGGTCGCCATCGCCCCGGTAAAGGCACCTTTTTCGTACCCGAACAGCTCACTCTCGATCAGATTGTCCGGAAGCGCCCCGCAGTTGAGGGTGATGAAGGGCTCATCGGCCCGCGAACTTTTGTGATGAATCGCCTTGGCCACGACTTCTTTGCCGGTCCCGCTTTCGCCCATCAGTAAGACCGTGACATCGCTTTCAGCGACCATCTCGACCAGGTGATAGATCCGCTGCATCGGCTCGCTGTCGCCGACCATCTGATCGAAGCGTGTACGCGTTTCGAGACGGTCTCGCAGGTGTTTGTTTTCCGTGGCGAGGACGTGTCGCTCGAGCGCTTTCTCGATGACCACAGGAAACCGTTCACGATCGATGGGTTTGGTGAGATAGTCGTAGGCCCCGCAACGCATCGCCTCGATGGCCGTCTCGATCGATCCGAAGGCGGTCATGACAATGGCTTCCGTTTCAGGCCATCGTCCTTTCATGCGGCGGAGAAACTCCATGCCGCCCAGACCCGGCATCCGGAGATCGGTGATCACCAAATCGGCGGGAAAACCTTCGAGCAATGCGAGCGCGTCTTCCGCGTTTCCTGCCCCCCGGACGGTATGCCCGAGCTTTTCCAGCATGGTCATAAGAGCCGACCGGATGTTGACCTCATCTTCAACGACCAGAATGTGAGCCTTCGACATCATCGGCCAGGCACCAATGCGTCTTGGGTCACAGGAGCGGCAGGAAGTTTGACGACGACGGTAGTGCCTACCCCGAGCGCGCTGGAGACCTGGATCGTCCCTTCATGGTCCTGCACGATGCGATACGCAATGGCAAGGCCGAGTCCGCTCCCCGCGGTCTTGGTGGTGTAAAACGGTTCGAAGAGCCGGGCCAGCTCTTCTTTCTTGATTCCTATGCCGCTATCCTGCACGGCGAGTTCCACCCATTCCTTTTCGTCTGTCTTGAGTCCTCTCGCAATCACGTGGCAGACGCCTCCCTCCGGCATTGCTTGGAAGGCATTCACGATGACGTTGACCAATACCTGGCTGATCTCTGTTTCATCGCCCATCAGAGCCGGTAAGTTATCGGGTGCCTTCGCAAGGAGTTGGATCCGGCGGTCCTGGGCTTCGTATTGTAAGAGGGACATAATGTGAGAGAGTAATTGCTCCGTATCGATCGTATGAAGACGGAGAGAGCCTGGCCGCGCGAACTTCATGAAATTGTCCAGGATAGCGGAGAGCCGACGGGTTTCCGCGTTCAGTACGTGAAGATACGTATTCAACGTCGAAGATAGCTGAGTCCCTGCCCGCAGCTCTTCTTCAAACAGATGCAGATTCAAGTCGATGGCGCTCAAGGGATTGCGCAACTCGTGCGCAACGCCTGCTGAGAGGGTGTGAAGCCCCGCCAGTTTGTCTGCGACCCGCACGCGCCGCTCCAAATTCAGCAGCTCCGTGACATCCTTCAGCAGCACAATGACGCCGGCCGATCGGCCGTCATCTCCGGTCAGGTCCGCCGTCGTGACGCGGATGGTGCGGGGCTGGCCGTCGGTGTCATAGGGCATATCGTGATGATCCACGTGGCGGTGGTTCTGGAGTGCGCCGTCGAGCACCAGACGGATCATGTCCCCTTCGATAAACACGTCCTCGTAAGATTGTCCGAGAAGCATGTCCGTTGAGCGCTTGAGTGTCACCGTCGCCGCGGGGTTCACGGCGGTGATGTGGCCGCTGCTGTTGACCGTAATGACGCCGGTGGGAATGCTTTCGAGGATGTTCCGGGCAAGGCCTTTGACTTCTTCAAGCGTCCGTCGCGTGCTGCTGTAATGCTGAAAGGTAATGACGGCGGCGATCCCAATGCTGCCAAGCAGGAAGAGCAACAGAGTCATTACGAGCATGTCGTAACGGGATTGCCACAGGCCCGACAAGAACCCGGATGGAAGGTCTTTCCCCTCTGAGAGCCCCTGGACAACGACTTTTTCGTGTTCAAGGCTGAACAACAGCAGGACGGAGACCACCAGTGCCAGAATCAGAAGTACCGTGCTTATGAGACGGACGGGAAGATTTTGAAAGAGGCTGGTCTTGGGAGAAGGGCGAAACATGGTGAATGAGGCCTCACTCGCACAGAATAACGTGATGCTACCACGGTGATCTATTGCTGTACACCACACCGGATCCCTGGGGATTCGGATATCAGCAGGCGTCTCGCGTCACGCGATGACTCGTCGATCCACATAGTTCTCGACTGCGGGATCATTGGTCACGAAGATCGCGGTCCACGATTCCTCCTTTGAGCACAGTCTGCGAAGGAGGATTTGCCGCAGGTGCGGTTCCATATTATGCAAGGTTCCATCGAAAATCAGTAAGGGCGGTCGTGTCACGATGGCGCGCGCCACCAGGATGCGAAGAATCTGACTCTTGGTAAATTGTGTGCCCCCTGCTTCAACGGGTGACTCAAGCCCGCGAGGCATCCGGTCGATCTCGTCTTGCAGCTCCACCAGCCGGGTGGCCCACTGGAGATCCGCAAAGTGAACCGCTTGTCGTCCGAGCGTGATGTTCTCTTCCACCGTGCCGCTGAATAATGTGGGTTGAGAATCCAGCACCAATCCACGAGCTCCGTTCAGATAGTCCATCGTCACGTCGCGGAGGTCCACGTCGTTGTATCGAACGACGCCGGCCGCCGGCCGGTAGAGGCCCGCCAACACCAGCGCCAGCGCGGTCTTTTCAGTGCTCGACCGAACCAGCACCGAGAGTTTTTCTCCCGGCGCCACTTCCAGGTCGACGTGCTCGAACAGCAAGGGAGCATTGGGATAGGCAAATGTCACGTTTTTGCAGGTGAGATGAAGTCCGCACAGCGCAGGATCCGGCAAGCTGAGGCTCGTACTTATGTCAAACGCGTCATGCTTGGGTAAGGCAAAGAAGCGATCCAGTTCTCTCAGAGACGTCAGGACATACGTCATCGCGTAGATCCGGCGGGTCACGGTATCTAAATTGAGGAGCAGTGTGCCGACGATCACTTCCGCGGCGACAAACTGCCCGAGCGTGATTTGCCCGTCCGACAGCAGCCAGCCCCCCAACGCAATCATGCCGCTGTGACAGACGGCCTCCCACACGACGATGCTCCGATACTGACTCCAGGTGAGAATATTCGATCGGGCCCGGCGAACCGCGAGATACTCGTCCAGCAACTGATCGGTCTTTTCTACCAAGAAAGGGGTGCTGCGGCTGGCCTTGAAATGGAGCCGGTTATTCGCAATATCTTGAATCCAGGTCATGACCTGATAATGCTTTTCCGAGACGGTGGCGGTTGCCCCTACGCCGCCCTGACCCGAGATGACCGCCACGAGCAGGAACCCGCCGACAAGAAACGTATTGAAGACGAGAAAGTTCGGGTGATAGAGCACCAGGATCGTCATGCCGGTTATTCCCGAGACCAACACATTAATCATGTCGACCAGGACGACCACGACGGCCCGAGGGAGCATCTCTGCTTCCATAAAACGGTAGGCCTGTGTGCGGGCAAAGGCTTCCTGTCTGATACGCGGCAGGTGCTCGGTCATCGCCAGCGCAATGCGCACGTACAGCCGTTGGAACAGCGTCTCCATGGCGCTGGTTTGCATGACTCGGAAGAATCCGATGAAGAGAAGGCCGATCAGCATGATCAGGGCAAACGTGACGATCATGATCGGCTCGATCGCGTAGGCGAAGGTATTGGTCAG
>CAYHNM010000089.1:0-6155 GCA_964357985.1 uncultured Nitrospira sp.
CAAGAAGAGATTCTTTATGTTCCTGGGGCGTGGGATTAAGTATCCGATCGCGCTGGAGGGCTCGCTGAAGCTCAAGGAAATTTCGTATATCCATGCCGAAGGATATCCGGCAGGCGAGATGAAGCATGGGCCGATTGCGCTGATCGACAAGGACATGCCGGTGGTAGTGCTTGCGCCGCGCGATCGCCTGTATGAAAAGACGGTGAGCAATCTGATGGAAGTGAAGGCGCGGCATGCGCCGGTGATCGCGTTTGTGGCTGAAGGCGAGCGCGAGCTGGGGAAAACCGCGGATGCGGTGTTTACGATTCCGGACACGCATCCGTTGCTCTCGCCCATTCTGTTCACGATACCCTTGCAGTTGTTGGCGTATCATATTGCCGTGTTACGCGGGGCGGATGTGGATCAGCCGAGAAATCTGGCAAAAAGCGTGACGGTGGAGTGAGGGGCAAAGGTAGATCCCCGTGCTCGCTCAACGCGCGACCTCAGAAGGTCCTCGTTGAATGCGCGCAGTAGGGGATTCTACCTCCGCCCCTCTTAGAAAAGAGAAGGGAAGGAAATAGTGGAGATTACCAAGCGGGAAGTTGAGAAGGTGGCGAAGCTGGCGCGGCTGCAGGTGACTGAGAGTGAGGTGGCCGTGTTTACCAAACAGTTGAGCCAGATTCTGACGCATGTTGAGACGCTCAAGAAATACAATACAGACGGGGTTCAGCCGACGGCGACAGTGTTGGGCCAGGTCAATGTGTTTCGCGACGATGTGGCGCGGCCGTCGTTGTCGGTGGAGCAGGCTCTTGCCAATGCCCCGGAGCGTGAAGCGGATGGATTCTGCGTGCCGAAGATTATTGATTAAGATCCCCGCCGTGCGGGGGGGCAAGCCATAAAGGAGTCTCATGTTTCGACAGATGCTGCGATCAAAAATTCACCGTGCGACCGTGACCGGCGCACACCTGGAGTATGAAGGAAGTTTGACGGTCGATGAGGAGCTGCTTGAGGCGGCCGGCATTCTTCCGTATGAAGCCGTCGTCTGTTCGAACCTCAATAATGGCGAACGGTTCATGACCTACGCGATCACCGGAAAGCGGGGCGGGGGAGAAATCATCCTGAACGGGCCGACGGCGCGGAAGGGCGCGACGGGCGATCAAATCATCATCTTCTGTTACGAGTACTACAGCGAAGAAGAGATCAAACGGCACGCGCCCAAGATTGTGCGCGTGGATGGAAAGAACCGCATTGTCGAGGCGGCGGCGAAACGCCCATGAGTCTTCACAAGCTGACACTCTGCGAATTGCAGCGGAAGTTCACGGCCGGCGAAGTCACGGCCAAGGAAATTGCGCGCGCCTATTTTCTGCGTATCGGACAGGTCGAGCCGAAGGTCAAGGCCTACGTGACGACCCGGAAAGAGCAGGCGATGGTTGATGCGGCTGCGCTGGATGACTCGCTGAAGGGCTGGAGGAAAACGCAGCCGATGATGGGCATGCCCCTGGCGATCAAGGACAACCTCTGCACCGAGGGCGTCACGACTACCTGTAGCTCGCGGATGCTCCAGAGCTTTGTTCCGCCCTATGACGCCACGGTGATTGCGAAGTTGCGGGCACAGGGGTATCTGTTGTTGGGGAAGACCAATCTCGATGAGTTCGCGATGGGTTCCTCCACGGAAAATTCGGCCTTCGGCCCCAGCCGCAATCCCTGGAATCTGCAATGTGTGCCGGGCGGATCGAGCGGCGGATCGGCGGCGGCGGTGGCGGCGGACGAGTGTGCGGCGGCGCTCGGGTCGGATACCGGCGGGTCGATTCGCCAGCCGGCGGCGTTCTGCGGCGTGGTCGGTTTGAAGCCGACCTATGGGCGTGTGTCGCGCTACGGGCTGATCGCCTTTGCGTCGTCGCTCGATCAGATCGGGCCCATCACGAAGGATGTGGCGGACGCCGCCTTTCTCTTGGGTGTCATTGCCGGGCACGATCCGATGGACTCGACCTCGGCTGACGTGCCGGTGCCTGACTACATGAAGGCGCTCAAGAAAAAGGATCTGAAGAAACTGAAGGTGGGGATCCCGGCGGAGTTCTTTGCGGAGGGGCTCGATTCGGAAGTCGAACAGGCCGTACGCGCGGCGATCGAAGAATTGAAGAGTCTCGGTGGGGAGATCAAAGAGATTCAGCTGCCGCGCACCGATGCGGCGGTGGCGGTGTATTATGTCATTGCCACGGCGGAGGCAAGCTCGAATCTGGCCCGCTTCGACGGGGTGAAGTTCGGTCTTCGTTCGAAGGACACCAAAGATCTGCTGGACCTCTATACCAAGACCCGCCAGGAGGGGTTCGGACCGGAGGTGAAGCGCCGGATCATGTTGGGCACCTATGCGCTGAGCTCCGGCTACTACGATGCCTACTACGGGAAAGCGCAGGCGGTACGGACGTTGATTCGGCAGGATTTTGATGCGGCCTTCAAAGAGGTCGATCTGATTGTGACACCCGTGACGCCGACGCCGGCCTTCAAGCTGGGCGAGAAAAGCGAAGATCCGTTGCAGATGTATCTCTCGGATATTTTCACGATCTCCGTCAATTTAGCTGGCTTACCGGCCATCGCATTGCCCTGTGGATTCAGCAAGGCCGGACTGCCGATCGGTTTGCAACTCATTGGGCGGGCGTTTCAAGAAGACACCCTGTTGAGAGCCGCCCATGCGTATGAGCAGGCGACGCAATGGCGCGCCAAGAAGCCGGCGATTCGATGAGGTGTCAGGCGTGAGCAGGAACGGGAGGGGATCATGACCATTGTAGAAATTTCGGCCATCCTGATCGCGGTGGCGTTTGCGGTGCTGGTGGGCTACCTCGTCCCGGTGTTGATACAGGTTCGGAAGACGGTGGCCGAGTTTGAACAGCTGTTGGCGAAGATGAATGCCGATATGCCGCCCCTTGTCGCCGACCTGCGCAGCATGAGTCAGAATTTAAACGACCTTGCCGATCAGGCCCGTGGTGGTGTCGAACATGCGGCGGTGTTGCTGCATGCCGTGGGCGAGGTTGGCGAATCAGTGCAGCAGGTCCACAACGTGGTGCGCGGGTCAAGCGGGACGTTGTTGACGAATGTGGCGAGTGTGGTTGCAGGGTTTAAGGCGGCGACGCAGGTCGTGCGCGAACGAATGAAACACGAAGGAGAACACCACAATGGCGGATGAACGAGGATCTTCTGCGGGCGTATTCTTGGCCTTTCTAAGTGGTGCCGCATTGGGCGCGGTGGCGGCGCTGCTGTTGGCGCCGCAGTCGGGACGTGAATCCCGCGAGCAGCTTCGAGGGTATGCGCGTCGCACCGAAGATAATCTGCGGGATTTGGCCGGCCGGGCCGGTGAGTCGTTCGAAGAAGTGGTCGATCAGGGCAAAGAATTCGTCGACTCGAAAAAGTCGGTGCTGCGGGAAGCCTTTGAGGCCGGTCGTGAAGCGATGAAGCGTGAGCGTGACCGCATGCGTGGAGAGGAACAGGGCTGAGGATGATCTACGAAGTTGTCATCGGGGTCGAGGTGCATGCGCAGTTGCGCACGAAGACCAAAATGTTCTGCGGCTGCGGCACCACATTCGGCCGCTCGCCGAACAGCCAGACCTGCCCGGTCTGTTTGGGCCTGCCGGGCACGTTGCCGGTCATCAATCGCGCCGCCGTGGAAATGGCCGTGCGCGCGGGGCTGGCGTTGAATTGCGCGATCGGTACGAACAATCAATTCGACCGGAAGAACTATTTCTATCCCGATCTTCCCAAGGGCTACCAAATCTCTCAGTACGAATCGCCGATTTGCGAGCATGGCTGGATTGAGATTGCGGTTGGTGACAACAAGAAACGCGTGAAGATCCGGCGGGCCCATCTGGAAGAAGACGCCGGGAAGAATGTGCATGAGACCGGCACCTGCGGCAGCCGGGTCGATCTGAATCGCGCCGGGACGCCGCTGCTGGAAATCGTGACGGAGCCGGACATGCGGTCGGCCGACGAAGTCGTCGCCTACCTGAAGGGGTTGCGGGATATTCTGATGTATCTCGACGTGTGCGACGGCAACATGGATGAAGGCAGTTTTCGCTGTGAGCCGAACCTGTCGCTCCGTCCGCTGGGGCAGAAAGAATTCGGCACGAAGGTCGAGCTGAAGAACATCAACTCCTTCAAGTTCGTGAAGGATGCGATTGAATACGAAATCAAGCGGCAGACGAAAGTTCTGAGCGAGGGCGGGAAGATTTACCAGGAAACGCGCCTCTGGAATCTCGATCGCGGTGAGACGGCGGTCATGCGCTCGAAAGAAGAAGCACATGACTACCGCTATTTCCCCGATCCGGATCTGGTGCCGTTGAAGCTCGATAAGGAATGGATTGAGGGATTTCGTGGCAGCGTGCCGGAGTTGCCTGTCGCCCGAGTCGATCGATTGGTGCGTGACTATGGATTGCCTGAGTATGATGCGGGCGTGCTGACCGTGTCTAAGGGCATCGCGGATTACTTCGAAGCCTGTGTGAAGTTGTTCAATCAGCCCAAGACCGTCAGTAATTGGGTGATGGGGGAGCTGACGAGGGAGTTGAATCTCTCGGGGATCGATATCACGGCATCACCGGTGACGCCTGAACGGTTGATCGATCTGTTGCAACTGGTCGAGACGGGGACGATCAGTTTGAAGGTAGCCCGAGAAATTTTCCCCGAACTCTATCGCAGCGGGAAGCAGCCGGAGCAGATCGTCCAGGAAAAGGGCCTGACGCAGGTCTCCGACGAGGGCGCGCTCGACAAGATCATCGACGAAGTGCTGACGAAAAATCCGGCACAGGTGGCGCAGTTGAAGGAAGGGAAGCAGCAAGTGCTGGGTTTCCTGGTCGGGCAGGTGATGAAAGCCAGCGGCGGCAAAGCGAATCCAGGCAAGGTGAATGAGTTGTTGAAGAAGAAGTTCAGCAGTTAGGACGTGATACTAACCGAGGAGCGTAGAGACGTATGAGCGCGATCAGAGAAATTAAGGGCAGGCAGATTGTCGATTCCCGTGGCAACCCGACGGTGGAAGCGGAAGTGATGCTGGAGAGCGGCGCGATCGGCCGGGCGGCGGTGCCGTCGGGCGCCTCCACCGGCGAGAAGGAAGCGATCGAGCTGCGGGACGGCGATAAGAAGCGTTGGATGGGCAAGGGTGTCTCCAAGGCGGTGGCTAATATCACGAAAGTGATCGCGCCGGAACTGCTCGGTTGCGAGGCGCTCGATCAGGCCAACATCGACCACGCCATGATCGCGCTGGACGGAACGAAGACTAAAGGCAAGCTGGGCGCCAATGCCATTCTCGGCGTCTCGCTGGCCGTGGCGAAGGCGGCGGCGAATGAAACTGGTCAGCCGCTCTATCGCTATCTCGGGGGAACAAATGCACGGGTCTTGCCGGTGCCGCTGATGAACATCATCAATGGCGGCGCGCATGCCGACAACCGGCTGGACCTCCAAGAGTTTATGATCATGCCGGTGGGAGCCAAGACGTTCAGTGACGCGCTCCGCATGGCCACGGAAGTGTTTCACACGCTCAAAGCCCTGTTGAAGAAGAAGGGCCTCAACACGGCGGTCGGCGATGAAGGTGGATTTGCGCCGGACCTGCAGTCGAATGAAGAGGCGCTCAGCCTCATCTCGCAAGCGATTGAAGATGCCGGCTACAAAACCGGCCGGGATATCGCGCTGGCGTTGGATTGCGCGGCGAGCGAACTCTATCACAAGGGTCGCTACATTCTTGAGGCAGAGAAGAACCCGGAGCGGTCGTCCGAGGAGATGGTTTCGTATTACGGCAAGTTGCTGGACCGGTACCCGATCCTTTCGATTGAAGATGGGTTGAGCGAGTTGGATTGGAAGGGCTGGAAGATGCTCACGGAGAAGCTGGGCAAGCGGGTGCAGCTGGTCGGGGATGATATTTTTGTGACGAACGTGGAGATCTTTGCCAAAGGGATCAAGGAAGGTATCGGAAACTCGATCCTGATCAAGTTGAATCAGATCGGGACGTTGACCGAGACGCTGGATGCGATCGAATTGGCGAAGCGGTCCGGCTATACGGCGATCATTTCGCACCGTTCTGGTGAAACTGAGGATACGACGATTGCGGATGTGGCGGTGGCGATGAACACCGGCTTGATCAAGACCGGCTCGTTGTCACGGACCGACCGGATTGCGAAATACAACCAGCTGCTGCGCAT
>CAYHNM010000090.1:0-6133 GCA_964357985.1 uncultured Nitrospira sp.
TCAGCTCTGGAAGAAGATTGGGGTGTCACCCTCCCGTATTGTCCGGTGCGGTGAAAAAGATAACTTCTGGCAGATGGCCGATACGGGCCCCTGCGGACCCTGCTCAGAACTCCATTTCGATCAAGGGCCGGCGGTGCCGGGCGACGATACGCCGAACGGCGAGGGCGACCGGGTTATCGAAATCTGGAACCTCGTCTTCATGCAGTACAACCGGGATGTGTCGGGGAAGCTCAATCCGTTACCGAGGCCCAGCATCGATACCGGGATGGGGCTGGAGCGGCTGACGGCGGTCGCGCAGGGCGTCTTGAGCAACTACGACAGCGATCTGTTCACGCCGTTGCTGGGAGCCATCGGCACGCGCGCCGGTATGCAGTACGGCAAGAGGGAGCAGGCCGATCGTTCGATGCGCGTGATTGCCGATCATTTGCGCGCGATCAGTTTCCTGATGACCGACGGCGTGCTGCCGTCCAACGAAGGGCGCGGGTATGTGCTCCGGCGTATTCTCCGCCGCGCGGCGCGCCATGGGCGGTTGCTGGGGATTGTTGAGCCGTTTCTGCATGAGCTGACCGCCACGGTGGTCGATCAAATGGCCGAGGCCTATTCTGAAGTGAAGGCGGCGGCCGGGACGATTGCGGAAGCGACGCGAGGTGAAGAAGAACGATTCATCGCCACCCTCGATCAGGGCTTGCCGATTCTCAACGACATGATTGAGAAGGCTCGTTCAGCCGGCAGGACTGTGTTGTCCGGAACGGATATCTTCAAACTGTACGACACCTACGGATTCCCGATGGACCTCATTCAGGAGGCCTGTCGCGAACAGGATATGACGGTTGATGAGAAGGGTTTCGAGCAGGCGATCGAGGAACAGCGGAACCGCGCGCGCAAGACCGGCGGGTTTGAGCAGGAAACGGCCAGGCCGGCTGTGTCGGAGCTGGCCGGGCGTCTGGGCGCGACGAAGTTCGTCGGCTATGACCGGTTGGACACCGATGCTGTGCTGCAAGCGATTCTCAAGTCGGACCGGATGGTGAAGGAAGCGGCTGAGGGCGATGAAGTGGAAGTCGCGCTTGATGTGACGCCCTTCTATGCCGAGGGCGGCGGCCAGATGGGCGATCAAGGTCTGTTGGTCGGTCCGGAAGGCCGGTTGGAGATCAAGGAGACGACGAGGCCAGCGCCGACCCTGATTCTGCACAAGGGAGTCGTGACCAAGGGACGGATCCGGGAAGGCGAGCAACTGCGGCTGTCGGTCAATGCGACGACTCGTCAGGACGCGGCGCGGAACCACACGGCGACGCACTTGGTCCATGCGGCCTTGCGGGACATGCTGGGTCCTCATGTGAAGCAGTACGGATCGTTGGTCGGGCCGAACCGGTTGCGTTTCGACTTCGCGCATTTCCGCCCCCTCTCGACCCGCGATATCGATGAAATCGAGACGGTGGTGAACAACGAGATTCGCAAAAATGAAACGGTCTCCACTGAAGTGATGAGCATCCAGGATGCGGTCGCCAAAGGCGCCCTGGCATTCTTCGGCGATAAATACGGCGAGCAGGTGCGGGTGGTCACGGTCGAATCCTTCAGCAAGGAACTCTGCGGCGGCACGCATTGTCGGCATACCGGCGAGATCGGGCTGTTCCGTATCGTGTCGGAGACCGGTGTGGCGGCCGGCGTGCGACGCATCGAAGCCCAGACCGGCAGCGGAGCCTTTGCGCTGTTAAAGAAAGCTGAAGGGGAGATGCGGGAATTGTCCGATCTGCTCAAGGTCGGCCCGTCTGAGCTCGTGAGTAAGACCCGCAAGGTGCTGACGCAACTGAAGGACAAAGAGCGTGAGCTGGAAGAGCTGAAATTGAAGATGGCCAGCGGGTCGGCGGTGGCCGCGAGTGCGAAGACCGTGGCCGGCGTGCCGGTGCATGTGCAGCGGACCGACGGGTTGGATGTGAACGGGATGCGGGCGTTGGCCGATCAATTGCGGGATAAGATGAAGAGCGGCGTCGTCGCGCTCGGCGCCGCGACCGAAGACGGCAAAGTGGCGCTTTTAGTGGTGGTGACAAAAGATCTGATCGGCAAACTCAAAGCCGGAGATTTGATTAAGGTTCTGGCCGCGGAAGTCGGGGGAACAGGTGGCGGGCGCCCCGAGATGGCCCAGGCCGGTGGTAAGGATGTGTCCCGTCTCGACGCCGCGCTGGAAAAGGTCTTTGGTCTGGTCGAATCTGCCCTTCAGCGGTAAACTCATGCCTAGCCGTATTCTTGCTCTGGATCACGGCACCAAGCGGATCGGCGTCGCCTTGAGCGATGAGTTGGGCTGGACCGCGCAGCCGCTGGAAACCTACGAACGGCAGACGCTGGATCTGGACATCGCCCATATCCTGGATCTGGTCAAGACTCACGAAGTGGGGACGGTGTTGTTGGGCCTCCCGCTGCGGCTGAACGGCGAAGAGGGCCTGGCGGTGCAGGCGGTGCATCAGTTTCTCGAACGGCTTGCCGATGCGTTGCCGGTTCCGGTGGTGACCTGGGACGAACGGCTGACCACGAAGGATGCGGAACAGCTGCTCATCGCCGCCGATGTTGGGTGGAAGAAACGCAAAGGGATGGTCGATCGGATCGCCGCCGCCATTCTCTTGCAGAGTTATCTGGAGGCTCAGTCACCCTCTCCGGTTCAAGGTCATCCGGCAGAGACCGAAGAAGGTCTGGAGCCGGACAACAGGCACCACGAAGCAGCCGGGCACTCTTATGAAACTGCGCGTGATCCTCATCGTGCTCGTCCTCGCCGTCGCACTCGCCGGGGTGGCCGCATATCAGATGATGAAATGGGCTGAAGCCCCGGTCGTCACCGAAGCCGAGCATCCTCCCTCCAAAGTCGTCGTCATTACCGAAGGCGCCACATTTCAGCATGTCGCGGGTCTGCTTGAGCGCGAACGGCTCATCAAGAGCCGCTCGGCGTTTGTCCTGCTTGGCAAAGCCCTCGAAGCAGACCGGAAGATTCGTCCCGGTGAATATGAACTGAATCCGGCGATGCCTCCGGCCGACATTCTCTCCAAGCTCATGGCCGGGCGGGTGGTCCTGCATGCGGTCACGATCCCCGAGGGTTATACGATGGCGCAGATCGCCGACGTCCTGGCGCAGCACCAGATCACAGATCGGGCCGAGTTCCTGCGTCTCGTCAAGGACAAGGGCTTCATCAAGACGCTCGGAATTTCAGCCGAGACGCTGGAAGGCTATCTTTATCCCGATACCTATCGATTTCCCAAGCCGGTGCCGGCCAAGGAAGTCATCAGAACGATGGTGGAGCAGCTCAATCAGGTGGTCACTCCGGAATGGCAGGCTCGGGCGAAGGACATTCATCTCACGGTCCATCAGGTGCTGACGTTGGCATCGGTCATAGAAAAGGAAACGGGATCGGGTGAGGAGCGGCCGCAAATCTCGTCGGTGTTCCACAACCGGTTGCAGAAGAAGATTCCCCTCCAGAGCGACCCCACCGTGATTTACGGATTGCCGAACTTCGACGGCAATCTGCATAAGAAGGATCTCTCGCATCCCAGCCCCTACAACACCTATCGGTGGGCCGGTCTGCCACCGGGGCCGATCGCCAGTCCGGGAGCACAGGCGATCAAGGCCACACTGTTTCCCGCGGTTTCACCGTACCTGTACTTCGTGTCGAAGAATGACGGGACCCATCAGTTTTCCGCCACGCTGACGGAGCACAATAAGGCCGTCGATAAATACCAAAAGCAGTTTTTCTCCCGCGCCCATCGCGGCCGAACGTAGAAGGAGTGTCAGCTGTCATGACTCAATGGAATCTTCCCACGTTACTCGATCATACGGTCTTGCGGCCTGAAGCGACCAAGGCCGATGTCTTGCGGCTTTATCAGGAGGCCAAAGACCTGGGATTCGTCGTCATCTTCGTGCCGCCTTGTTATGTCGATGAGGCGGTGGCTGCCACGGCGGGATCGGTCGTGCGCGTCGGCATTCCGATCGGCTTCCCGCTCGGGGGCCATACCACGAGGGCCAAGGTGGCCGAAGCGACAGAAGCCGTCGCTCGGGGTGCGCAGATTCTGGACATGGTAATCAATGTGAGCCGCCTGAAGTCCGGCGATCAGGCCTATGTGCGGCAGGATATTGCAGAAGTGGTCAGAGCCACGCCGTCGGTCGAACACAAAGTGATTCTGGAGACCTGCTTGCTGACACAGCAGGAGAAAATCACCGCTTGTCATCTGGTGGTCGAGGCCGGGGCGGATTATGTGAAGACCTCGACCGGGTTCGCGGCGGCCGGGGCTACGGTCGAAGATGTCCGGTTGATGAAACAGACGGTGGCCGGCAAGGCGAAGGTGAAAGCCTCGGGCGGGATCAGAGACTGGAAGACGACGCTAGCCATGCTGGAGGCAGGCGCCGACCGGATCGGGACCAGTGCGAGTCTGAAGATTCTGGAAGAGTGGCGCAACGCGTGAGCGCAGGACGCCGGGGCGCCGGACTCCTTTCCGTGCATCTCTCTCTGCAATCACATCTGAATGTCTATGCGGTATCCGGTGAGTTTGCTATAGTGCGCACATGATAAATCGAGTCATACTGTTGGTCATTGACGGTTTTGGGATCGGGGCATTGCCCGATGCGGCGGACTATGGCGATGCCGACGTTAATACGGTCGTTCATGTAGCGGAGGCGGTCGGCGGGCTGAGTCTCCCGAATCTGGAAACACTGGGGTTCGGCCATCTCGCGAAGATCCCCGGCGTGCGAGCCATGGCGCAGCCGAACGGCTCGTTTGGAAAGATGGGCTTCGTCTCGCAGGGAGCCGATTCGGTCGTCGGCTACTGGGAAACCAGCGGGGTGATCCAATCGCGCCAGGCCTCTCCCTTCCGCTCGGTGTTTCCGTTCGAGGTGATTTCACAACTTGAGCAAAGCTTCGGACGGAAGGTCATCGGCAATCGTCTCGGCTATGCCCAATCGCTCATTGACGAATATGGCGCGGAGCATCTTTCCAGCGGCGCGCCGATCGTCTGGACCGACGGGGGATGGTCGTGCCATGTGGCGATGCATAGCTCAGCCATGCCGGCCGCGGATTTCTACCAGTGTTGCCGTGATATTCGTAAAGCTTTCAAGGGGGTATTGGGGCCGCAGCGAATCGTCGCCCATTCCTTCTCGGGTGAAGCGGGGGCATTTCAACTCAGCGGCGGACGCAAAGACTATGTTGCTGAGCCGCCGGCCGTGAGCATGCTGGATGTGTTGAACCGCTCGGGCCAGATTGTCATGGGCATCGGCAAGGTGCACGATCTCTTTGCCGGTCGTGGGTTAACGCGGGCTTTTCCCGCGGCGACGGCGACCGCCGCGCTGGAGGAGACCACCAAGTTGATCGCTAAGATGCCGCGCGGGTTGCTCTACACGAGCCTCGATCTGCTGACGGATAACTCGGCAACGGCGGCAACGGCACTGGAAGACTTCGACCGCCGTTTGCCGGATCTGTTTGAAAAATTGCGGGTGGGCGATGTCGTGATGATCACCGGTGATCATGGGCGGGATCTCACCAGGCCGGCCAAAGTCCCCACGCGGGAATATGTTCCCTTGTTGGTGACCGGCCCGAAGTTGTCTCAAGGCGTGAATCTTGGTGTGCGAGCGTCAGCCGCCGATTTGGGTCAAACCATCGTTGAGGCGTTGCAGGCTGAATGGTTGCCCGACGGGGAGAGTTTTTTTGAAGCCCTTCGCGCAGGATAAGGATCTAGGTCATGTCGTTTGAGGCTAAGCTGAAAGCGCTCCATATTGAATTGCCCATGGCCCCGAAGCCCGTGGCAAACTATGTGCCGGTCGTTCGCGCCGGTGATCTTCTGTTTCTCTCCGGCGTGCTGCCGTCGCGCGATGGACAACTGATCCTGACCGGCAAGCTCGGGCAGGGCATCACGATCGAGCAGGGGATGGAAGCGGCGAAGGTTGCGGCATTGAACGCATTGGCCATCGTGCGCAGCGAAGTCGGGTCCCTCGATAAAGTGAAACGCATCGTGAAAATGGTCGGGCATATTGCCTCAGCTCCGGGCTTTACCGATCAGCCCCAGGTCCTCAACGGGGCCTCCGATCTCCTCGTGCAAATCTTCGGTGAAGCCGGCAAACACGCCCGCGTCGCCGTCGGCGCCGCCGAACTCCCCCGCCAGGCCCC
>CAYHNM010000091.1:0-6115 GCA_964357985.1 uncultured Nitrospira sp.
TGGAATCCCGTCGCATCTCCGGCCAGTGCCGTCGAGGGCCTGTATGGAATAACCGTATCTGCCAATCCCCCTGTCTTCCGCACAATAGGAATCGTGCCGTACCGCAGGCTATAGAGCTGAGTCAGTCCGCAGGGCTCATACCGCGATGGCATGACCAGCATATCCGCCCCCGCCTCAATTCGATGCGCTCGCCCTTCATCGAATTTCAGAGACACACCGATTTGCTGTGGGTACCGCTCCTTCAACGATTGAAACCGATCTTCAAGGACCCGATCCCCTGTACCCAAAATCGCAATCTGAACGCCAACCGCCATCAACTCCGGGATAATCTCCGCCAGCAGATCAAACCCCTTCTGTGACGTCAGTCGCCCGATAACTCCAATGAGCGGAACATCACGGATCGGCAAACCCAGTTCGAGCTGAAGCGCCTTCTTACAAACAGCTTTGCCTGACAGGTCAGCCCGTGAGTAGGTGGCAGCAAGGTGACTGTCCGTCTCGGGATCCCAGGAACCAATATCAATGCCGTTGATAATCCCGACAACACCATCACGACGGCCAGCGAACACACCTTCCAGACCGAACCCGCCATCAGGAGTCAGGATTTCTTTCGCGTAGGTCGGGCTCACGGTCGACACCTTGTCCGCAAAGAGAATTCCTCCCTTGAGCAAATTCACTGACCCGTAGAATTCCAACCCGGCAGGAGTAAATAGATCGGCAGGCAAACCCGTCTCAGAAAACTGGGGGCCTGGAAAGATACCTTGATATCCCACGTTGTGAAGCGTCAGAAGCGTTCTGACATCACGGAGAATCGCCCGACCACGCTCCGTGGTTTTCAGATACACAGCCGCAAGCGCCGTCTGCCAATCGTGCAAATGTAAAACAGAGATCGGCTCACGGCGACTGCTCCCAAGAAATGCCAACACTTCAACGATCGCGTGGCTGAAAAAGGCGAACCGAGCAAGATTGTCGCTGAAATCCCCGTCTGGACCTTGATACAGACCAGCCCGGTCAAAATAGGGATCATACCGAACCGCCACCACTCGAACCGATTGCCCTCGCTTCGCGACGGGAATCAAATCCTCTTCCAGCATCGCGTCGACAGACCCCTTGGCAGTCTTCACGCGAATCATCCCAAGCTCCCGTAGCGACCTTCCATCCGTCTGAAAACCGCGATAGCGGGGCACAATCAAGGTCACCGTATGCCCCAGCTTGGCAAGTTCCACTGGAAGCGCACCGGCGACGTCGGCCAGCCCGCCGGTCTTGACGTAGGGGACCGCCTCTGAAGCAGCCATCACAATGTTCAGTGAATCGATGTGGTGAGATCTCGCCATGATGTAAAGAACCGGATAATCCTAGCGGAGCGGCGCACCTTCCAAGCTCGTCTTAAACCGGTCTTCGAACTGCCACGTCTTCCCAAGCGCGTGTACTTTGTCGGCCTTCAACTCTTCCCGATACACAAGCCGATCATCTAAAAATACTAACATCCAGCCTTGCTCGGGATAGCCCAGAAACACCCCTTCCCCGGCCTCGAAACTTGCCTCCCATCCCTCTGGCGCTTCACCAATGGGCACCCGCGAACGCGGAATCATCGACTTATCCGGCATGACAAAGAACTGCGTGAACTCACTATGGTGATAGACCGGCTTGCCCCAGACATTCACGAATGCTTTGGGGGAAATCTGCTGGACAGTGAGCTGCTTATTCTGCACCAGGCGTTCCTGCTCCCCAAGCGGGGGCAGACTCTGGCAGCCTTCCATCAAAAGCACGCACACCAGACTTCCGGCCGCATACAGAATACTTCCGGAGATCCCCCCCTCCGTACGTCCGCGATGCTTCATGGGCGCCAGCCCCTTTCTCTCGGTCATAAAAGCCGCCTACTCTTCTGCTCAATCGGCTTCACCGGCACACATACATCACATTGGCACAGCTGCCGCAGAAGCCCATAGGAATAAATTCCGCTGTCATGCCCATCACTCCAGGAAAATTGGAGCGCATACCGCCCGACCGGCTGAATGTCCTGCGCCATAATAAACATCGGCACATCATCGGGTTTCAATCGGCGCACACCCGTCCACTCATCGACGCAGGCGGCACAAGGACAATGCAGTCTCAGCACACGAACGGGATAGATCCCCTTGTGGCCATCGCTCCACTCGATGCCCAAGACGCCCTTCTCCGACCATTGCATATCGATGGGAACCAATGCCGCGGCCATAGTCTCTCCCCTCATCCCCTCGTGCTCCACTCCATGTACTCAGACCGAAGACATCGACGCCAAGAAATCGACCGGCGGCAACCGTCGACCGGCTACGACCGTCACATAGCCTTCAATCGCCCGCTCCACTTCAGCCCGCACCTGGCCGGTCGCCTTCAGCCGTGTGACCAGCTCCGGGGTCAGCCGAATGGCTTGCCGTAGAAACGACAGGCTCCCGCGAGACATCTCGACACACCGGACCATCTGTCGCGTCGCACAGGGAAGACAGACCAATCCACCGGCCAGCGGCGAGAACTGCGGCTCCCTCGTCACACCGGTCTTTCCACAGGTCGCACAGTGATCAGTTTGCGGGCGAAACCCCGTCAGCCCCAGCAAACGAATCTGAAACAGCAACGCCATCAAGACCGGATCTCGACTCCCCTTCAATGATCTCAATCCCTGCCCTAAGGTCTCGAAAAGCCGGGCATCCGGATCGCCGTCCGGCGTGACTGCCCCCACCACATTAACCATCCGGGCGGCACAGGCCATCAATACCAACTCTTCTCGAAGCGGCTGAAAGGATTCGATCAGATCGACATGGGAAATCCGATAGAGCGAATCGCCTGGTTTCTCGAACAAATCCAGATGGCAACGGGTAAAAGGCTCAAGCGTGGATCCGAAGTGGCTTTTGAATCGCCGGGCACCGCGCGCAACACCGCGAATTTTCCCGAACTCCTTCGAGTAGAGGGTCACAATCCGGTCGGCCTCACCCCACCGACGACTTTTGAGGATAATCCCAGAGGTTTTTACGAGCGGCATCGCCCAAGCCCTTTTCGCGCACGCACTACCCCGGCTCCCCCCGCAATGATACTCATCACCGCAGATGGTCTAAAAACAGCGTAGCCAATGAGAGATAGATCGTGATACCCGTAATATCGTTAGCCGTTGTCACGAAGGGCCCGGCCGCCACGGCAGGATCAACACCCATACGCTTCAACACCACCGGCATGATCGTCGCCATGCTGGTCGAGACCAGGAATGCGATCACTAACGACGTCCCGACCACCATGCCCAAAAAGGCCTGATGCCAAGCCCATCCGACCAAGGTCAGCATCACGCCGCAGGCCAGGCCCATCAAGAGCCCAACCTTGACCTCGCGAAAAAATACCGTGCGCACGTCCGATAATTCGACCACCCCTGTGGCCAGTCCGCGAATGATTAATGTCGACGACTGCAATCCCACATTGCCGCCCATGGCCGCAATGACCGGAATAAAACTGACAATCGCCACCACCTCTTGCAGCGTCATTCTGAAGTACCAGAGGATCGCACCGGACAAGAGGCTGCCGACCAAATTGGTAAACAGCCAGGGCAGCCGCAGCTTTGCCGCGCCAAAGCTGGAAGACTTTGAGACCGAGTCCTCCTCGATCGCGCCGGCCATCTTCAACATGTCTTCAGTCGCTTCTTCACGGATGACGTCTACCACGTCATCGACCGTGATGATCCCCGCGAGCTTCCCATCTTTCTCCACCACAGGAATCGCCAGCAGGTTGTAGCTGGCCACCTGGCGCGCCACTTCTTCCTGGTCCATGTCGACCGCGACGCTCATCACATCGCGCATCATAATATTTTTCAGCGGCGTGGCCGGGGGAACCGTCAAGAGCTGGCGCAACGAGAGCACTCCGACGAGGTGTTCATCCTTGTCGGTCACATAAATATAAAACACCATTTCGGCGTCGGTGGCTTGCTGTAGCCGTCGAATGGCCTCTTGCGCCGTCGCATCTTCCGGCAGCGAAAAGAACTCCGTGGTCATGATGCCGCCGGCCGTATCCTTGGGATACTTGAGAATATCGGCGACTTCCGTCGAATCCTCCGTCTTCATCAGGGCTAGAATGTCTTTGCCCCGCTCTTCAGGAAGGAACCCCAGAATATAGGCGACGTCGTCGGGTCCCAGATCTTTCAAGAGCCAGGCGATATCGGAGTGCAGCAGATCGGCTAAGACTTGCTGAATACTATCGCCGTCCAGCTCGCTCAAGACCTGTCCGCGCTTGGCTTCACCGCGAACGAGCTCAAAGACTTCGCGCTTTTCTTTGGGGGAACTCAGGTGAGTGATGACTCTGGCGGCGTCGGCCGGATGCATCCGGCCGAGCATCTTCGACAGGTTCGTGATCGCCCCGCGGCGCAACAGGCGCTGCACGGAAAGCAAAACGATATCCGACTTCGTCTGCCCCCGCTCCGACTGATCCCGAAGCGCATCCCGCAACACGTCCCGTTCGGACGCCCGAAGACGGGCGTCGGGCGATTGCGGATCCACTGGTTGTTCAGTAGGCAGCATAGCGGGATCCCTAGTAGCCGAGCTCCATGAGCGTGCGCTCGTCTTCGCGCCAGTCTTCCCGTACCTTGACCCACACCTCCAAAAATACTTTCATGTCGAACACGCGCTCCATATCCTGCCGCGCCTGCGTACTGATCAGCTTCAACCGTTCGCCGTGCTTGCCGATTACGATTCCCTTCTGAGTGTCCCGCTCGACGAGAATCGTGGCCCGGATCCGCGTAATCTTACTTTCCTCGACAAACTCTTCGATTTCGACCGCAACGGAATAGGGCACTTCCTGCTCCGTCGCCGCGAGAATTTTCTCGCGAATCAATTCGGCCGCCAGCGTGCGCATGGACTGGTCCGTGAGCATATCCTCGTTATACACCCCTTCGCCCTCGGACAAATGAGCAACCGTCACCGCCAACAGGCGATCGATGTTATCCCCGTCCTCCGCAGACACCGGCACGACCTCGGTCCAGGGGAACAGCCTTCCGTAGGCCTCCAGCACCGGCAGCAACTTAATCTTGTTCACCGCATCGACCTTCGTCACCACCAGAATGACCGGACGAGGGTGTTTGGCCATGGCCGTTTTCACATGGGTAATCGCGGCCAGATCGCCGGGCCCGGGCAAATGAAGGGACTCCATCAGCACATAGAGCAGATCGGCATCGTCCAGCGCTTCCACCGTCGTCCGCACCATCCGCCGGTTTAGCAAGTGATCCGGCTTATGCAGCCCCGGCGTATCCAAAAAGGCAATCTGCGCGCCCGGCACATGCGCCACCCCGAGAATGCGCGTCCGGGTCGTCTGCGGCTTATTCGATACAATCGCGACCTTTTCTCCGAGCAATCGGTTCAGCAATGTGGACTTCCCCACATTGGAGCGGCCGATGATCGCTACCGTTCCGAATTTCATGGGGCCTCCTGAAGCGATCGATCCTTCACTGGGTCGGGAGACAACTGATACACCGTTTCCCCCTTGCGCACATACCCCAATCGTTCGCGAGCTAATTGTTCGATCTTGGCCGGATCATGTTGCAACCGGGCGATTTCTCCGCGCAACCCGCCGTTGTCCCGGCGCAACGCGAGTAGATCCCGGTCTAATTGAGCCACATGCTCGCGCATCGCCAGATAACGAGGCAGCCCCATTTCTCCAAAGCAAAAGGCAACTAGCAACCAGACGCAGGCACAGGCACCAGCCACCTGGGCCACTGTGCCCATGCGGCGCTGCCAATCCAGCCACACCCGCCCGCGATTCTGCTTAATGATCATAAATGTGTCAGCAACCCTAGTCTCACGAATACCGAATCATCACTCATGAAGCGCCACGCTCGCGGCGGCTCAAAACGGCCGTCCAGCGAGGCTGCAGAGAGCAAAGAGGCGAATCGTACTCTTCTCGTACGTTGAGCCTCTGCGCGATGCGACCTGCCTGCGCGAAGCCGCTTCGGCGGAGGCAGAGAACACAGCTGCGGGCGTTTTCAGCCGCCGCTACGATCGACCGGGCACCGCATCCCGGCCGAGATACACCGCCGCACTTCCCAGCTCTTCCTCAATGCGCAGCAGCTGGTTGTATTTCGCAATCCGGTCGGTCCGTGACAACGAGCCGG
>CAYHNM010000092.1:0-6109 GCA_964357985.1 uncultured Nitrospira sp.
TAACCAGTGCGCGCAGGCTGTTGCCGTGGGCGGCGATCAGAATCGTTTCGTCCTTTAGGATATAGGGCTTGATCTTGCTTTCATAGTAAGGAAGCACCCGCGCAGCCGTATCCTTCAAGCTTTCTCCCCCTGGCGGGCGTACATCAAAACTCCGGCGCCAAATCTTGACCTGGTCGTCGCCGTATTTCTTGGCCGTCTCGGCTTTGTTCAATCCCTGTAACTCTCCATACATCCGCTCGTTCAACGCCTTGTCTTTCTCGATCGGGATATTCGTTTGTCCGATACCCTCAAGGGCCAGGCGCAAGGTTTCATTGGCCCGGGCCAGCACCGAGGTAAACGCCCGGTTGAAAGAGAAGCCGCGCAGTTTATCGCCGGCATTCTTGGCTTCCTGGATGCCGCGCGGGGACAGCGGGACATCGACCCAACCGGTGAACCGGTTTTCCAGATTCCATTGCGATTCACCATGACGCAGCAAGACCAAGCGAGCCATAACCAGATCCTCCGTCTCGAGTGAGAGAGCCAAATCACCGGACTGAGAATAGCGGATCGTTGCGGTAAGTCAAGGCCTGGTCGGAGAATCTTCAGGGTCAGTGACTATTCAGTGGGAGTTCTGGAGAATAACAGGGCGAAAATGTATCCGGCTGCTACGACGTAACCTACCGTCAGCATTGACAAAACCTATAAAGAATTGGCGCTAAACAGAGCAGATCCGGCTCTCTGCTACACTAATGCATGGTAATCGTTCTAACGGAGTAATTCTTAAGTGTTGCCAAACCTCTAGATTCGAGGGTAGGTGACATCACCTTAGACATCTCCGGCCGATCACAATCTCATGTCGAGTCAGGAGGAGGTACCCATGACCGAACGATTTTCATCGCCTTGGATCTACCTTTGCCTAGCCGTTATCTTTTGTGTGGCAGGGTGCAACAATGATGAGTCCATTCAGCAAGGGCCAGGGGCTACTGGGGGACTCACGAGTTCGGCGAATGATTTCGGCGGATCCGGTGTGGTCATGAACAGTGGAATTGCAGGACCCTTTGTCTTGTTCCAAAATGACTCCGTGTCCCGAATGACCAATCGCGACGGTGGCGCGGTGAAGCCGACCGGGGTGAACAACATTTACTCCCTTGGTGCCTATGTTGATCCGAACGACGCCAATCGCATCAAGTTTTTCGTCAATGATCGGGTAAATAATCGGGTGTTGATCTTTAATATAATTCCCCAAAACGGCACGGCTGTGCCGGACGTTGTTGTGGGGCAGGCTGACTTCGTTTCCAGCGCGGCCAATGCTGGTGGAGTTCCTTCCACTGCGGGATTCAGTGAAAATGTGCATATGTCGGTCTGTTCCAATGGGAACATGTTCGTCGCTGATCGGCAAAACAACCGGGTGATGGCCTATAACCGTGTCCCGACCAGCAATGGCGCAACGGCGGATTTCGTTATCGGACAGCCTGATTTCGTGTCGGTCGGCCAAGTCAATCCGCCGTCGGCGAGTTCTCTATTTCATCCCTATGCCGCCTATTGCATGGCCAACAAGTTATTCGTGGTCGACAAGGACAATAACCGGATCCTGGTGTATGACCCCATCCCGTCTACCACCAATCCTGTGGCATCATACGTCATCGGCCAGCCTGGTTTTGTGACCAATGCGGCGGGGTGCACGCCGGCCGGACTCAACAGTCCTTACGAAATTCTGCGGGTGGGAGATACTTTCTATATTGCCGATGGTGGCAATCACCGTGTCTTGAAATTTGACACCATACCTGGGGCCACTGGTGTATCTGCGACGGCGGTGCTGGGGCAGGGGGATCTTACATCCTGCCTCGCCAACAGAGGCGTCGGGGCGCCGACCGAGAAGACCCTCAATTTCCCCAACGCGTTGGCCGCCAACGGCAGCCGAGTGGCTGTGAGCGATCACACAAACAACCGCGTCATGTTGTTCGACCTTCCAATCACGACCGACCAGTCGGCATCGTCGCAAATCGGTCAGCCGGGGTTCATTACGGCCACGACGGTTGATCCCCCGACGGCGACGTCGATCAGATCGACGAAAGGGTTGATTTTTGACCAGGGCCACCTCTGGATTGGGGATGGACAGAACCATCGTGTGGTCGTCATCGCCACACCGTAATCTACGGGCATTAATTGGGCCGGCGTGAGGGGCGGACCTGAAGCCCCTTGCCGGCGGTGGCAACTATTTCAAGAACCTTGTTTATTGCATATAAGCAGTAAAAGCCCTCGCTGTATTCCTCACCCCTGACTTCCTCGCAGCCCTCGCGTACTCCGAGTAGGCCGATCAGTCCGTGGTGCTACCCGGCTCGGTTGCAATCAGCGTAGTCTGGCAGTACCATGCCGACCACTCCTGCCCTATGGGATCGAGCTATCCATGACGACTTCTTCAGCAAACAGCGCCGACTGGTCTCCCCTTGAAGCCTGGTGGTCTGGGATGGGCGCGCGGCTCGCAGTTCTGGACCGGGCGCAGGCCTTCTTCACCGCCATTCAGGCGGGCAATCATTTCGACCGCATTGCCCAGGTCGGCGCGCAGGCCGACTATGTTCTGTTCGTGCTCATGCGCTACTGGGTGCCGACCGTGCTGCCTCCGCCGGGCCGTGAACGTTTAACCAAGAGCGATCCGGACTACTGGCTTGAATCGGAACACATTCTCAAGGCGGCCGCCGTTCGCTTGCGGGAACTGAAGCCGCTGATCGAGTTGCTGACCGCCCCTGGTCCCTTATCCGAATCCGCTCAGGGCAAAAGCCTGAGCGCATCACCTGTTACAGAACTCGAGCTGGCGAACATCGTCGAAGGGATTGCCGAAGCTGCAGGCACCTATGGAGGCCCGGACTACACCTCGATCGTCAAAGCATTTGATCCCGTTCCGCTCCGCCAAACCCAGCCGTTCAAGCATAACAAGAAGCATAGTGCCGAACTGTGGGTCGTCTTTTTGTTGCGTGAACATTTCCGCAGTCTCGGGCTGGGGAAGGACCGCTACTGGCCGTTGGTTGCGCCGCTCTGCGCGGCCGCCGGCATTCTGAATTCCAATGGCCAGCCCTATCCGCCGGACGAACTCAAGTCCTGGTGGCAGAAAAACTGGCCGCGCACCTACACGCAACTGGAACAGCGACAGGAAGCGACCGATGCGGGCGGAGCTGCGTACGAACAAGACTTTCAATGGTTCCAGGCCTGGATGGGATGGCAGCAGGGAAGAGGCTGACGGAATATCTCAGGCCGGCGGTCCCTGGAACTAGGTCGAGACGGTCGAAACAGGCTTCGCAGGACGCGTCGGAATCTTATCTCCGTCCAACTGTCCTTCCTCAATCATCTTGGCAAGGCCCGCCAGGGCGATCACATAGAGCACGATCCCCACGTAGATGACATAGGGTTGGACTCCGCCGGCTTCCTTCAGCGCGGCCTCCTGCGCCGCCGGATTGAGCTTTCCTGTTTTCTTGATCTCTGCGATCTCTTCTTTGCAGTGCCAGTAGTATAGGTAATTGGCCGTGGCGCCGGCCATGACGCTCCACACGAGGCCGACGGTCATGTCGCCGGTGACATAGGTCGAGGCCATGGGGCCGATGGCGTACACAAAGGCGTGCAGGTACATCTTCCGGTAGAGAAACCAGAGAAACGAGATGTAGAGGAAGGCGGGCCAGTTCCAACTGAGGGCGAATTTAGGTTGCCCGTCGGAGGAAAACTTTTTGAACTGTTCGAGGTAATAATCGGCCTTCGGGCCGACGAACTGCCGCCAGAGATCCTGGTCGGATGCCATGGGAGCATAGGGCGCTGCTTCGGGTGGCGCATCAACGGTGGTACTCCCTGCCGAGTCGGCAGGGGATGTCACAGCGAGCGCCCGGCCGCATTGAGCACAGAAGTTGGCATCTTCAGAATTCTGTTGCCGACAGTGCTGACAGGATTTCATGGACATGCAGCTTACCACACTCGGACATCCTGGCTGAGGTCTTATTGCGATGAGCTGGATGGATCACAGTCTGGCACAGGGAGAGGGAGTGAGCCTTGGTATATCGGTGTCAGATCACCGTGAAAACCGGACGGCTATCCTCCTGGCCGGCCTTCGCCGTTATTGATTTCGACTCAACCCTATGCTAACTTTCCCCTTCTTTCTTGAGGGGATACGTCTACTATGCCGACAGAGGAACTCAAAGATTTCGCCGCCAAGTATTTGATGCAAACCTATGCGCGCCAGCCGATTTCAATCGTGCGGGGGCGTGGGGCCAAGGTCTATGACATGGAAGGCCGGGAGTACATCGACTTTGTCGGTGGCATCGCGGTCAATATCCTGGGCCACGGCCATCCGGATTTGGTGCAAGCGATCCAGCGCCAGGCGGCGCAGCTGATCCACGTCTCGAATCTCTACTATACCGAGCCGCAGGTCAGACTCGCGCAAATGCTGGTCGATCATTCGTGCGCCGACCGGGTCTTTTTCTGTAACAGCGGCGCGGAGGCGAATGAAGCGGCGATCAAGCTGGCGCGGCGCTACGGGCATGAGAAGCACGGAGCGAACCGGTTCGAGATCATCACGATGAAGAACTCTTTCCACGGTCGCACGATGGCGACGTTGACGGCGACCGGCCAGGAGAAGGTACAGAAAGGCTTCGAGCCGCTCGTTCCGGGGTTTGTCTATGCGCCCTTCAACGATTTTGCGGCGCTCGAATCGCTCGTGACGGACAAGACGACCGCGATCATGCTGGAACCGATCCAGGGTGAGGGAGGCGTGCATGTCGCCGATCAAGCCTATCTGAAGAATCTACGAGAGCTCTGCACGCAGAAGGATATTCTCCTGATTTTCGACGAAGTCCAGACCGGAATGGGGCGAACGGGGACGTTGTTTGCCTATGAACAGCTGGGCGTGGAGCCCGACATCATGACGCTTGCCAAGGGACTCGGTGGCGGTATGCCGATCGGGGCCTGTCTGGCAAAGGACGCAGTCGCGGCGGTGTTCACTGCCGGGACGCATGCCTCGACGTTCGGCGGCAATCCGTTGGCCTGTGCTGCGGGGCTCGCTGTCTGTCGGATCTTGATCGAAGGCCGGGTGCTTGAGCAGGCCCGGCGCATGGGAGACTATCTGGCCAAAGGGCTGGCCGACTTCAAAGACCGCCATCGTGCGGTGCGGGATGTTCGGGGGCTGGGCTTGTTGCAGGGACTGGAAGTGGAGATCGATGCGAAGGCGGTGGTCGCGGACTGTTTGACCCGCGGCGTGCTGGTGAATGCCACCAGCGAACGGGTGCTGCGCTTTGTGCCGCCGCTGATCATTGCCCAAGCGGAAATCGATCGCGTCTTGGAGACGCTGTCGTCGATCTTCAATCAGCGGACGATGGCGGAAAAGGATCAGCATCACTGATATGGCAACCTCACGCGTGTCGAAGAAGCGGACCGTCGCGTTTGCGAAAGATTTGCTGGATGTGGCGACGATGCCGCGTCCCCAAATCGACGCGTTGCTTCGGCTGGCGACCGAACTGAAGACGAAGTTGCGGCGGGGATCCTCGCATTCCTTGTTGGAAGGAAAGACGCTCGGGCTGCTCTTTCAGAAGCCGTCGACAAGGACCAGGGTCTCGTTCGAAGCCGGCATGAATCAGTTGGGCGGCCACGCGATGGTCTTGCCCATCGCGGATATTCAGCTGTCGCGGGGCGAGAGTGTGGCGGATACCGCGCGGGTGCTGTCCCGCTATCTCGACGGGATCGTCATACGCACCTACGATCACGGCATCGTGCAGGAGTGGGCGGAGGAAGCCACCATGCCGGTGATCAACGGATTAACCGACCTGAGCCATCCTTGCCAGGCGTTGTCGGACTTGATGACGATCATGGAGAAGAAGGGGCGCCTCAAAGGGCTGAAACTCGCCTATATCGGCGACGGAAACAATGTAGCCAATTCGTTGATTGAAGCGGCCGCGAAGGTGGGGATGCACATCGCCTTGGGCTGTCCGGTCGGGTATCAGCCGGATCAGCATGTGGTGGATCGGGCGCGGCAGGAGGCCGCTCGTAACGGCTCGGATATCGAAGTGGGAGTCGATCCGCAGATTGCCGTGAAAGATGCCGATGTACTCTACACCGATGTGTGGATCAGCATGGGGCGTGAACGGGAGCAGGCGCG
>CAYHNM010000093.1:0-6046 GCA_964357985.1 uncultured Nitrospira sp.
GGATCGATAGGAGTCAGAATGAATATGCATGTGGAGGCCTGCGACGCAGAATGATTTGCCGTCAATTTGCAGGGAGAGGGCGATGGTGTTTGGTCGTAAACGTGGGGGCGTGCCGCAGTGTCGGGCTAGAGTCTGGCTTAGTTCGTAGGGCGGCGGATCTCGATGAGGAGATCCCGGAGCTGGGATTCGTCGTGAGTGTCGATCGAGGTAAACTTGAGACCGTAGGTGTTGTCTTCAATCCAGCGGACGACCGCAGCTTCGACCGGAATGGGAGGGCGCTCAACTGAGATTTGCAGAATCAGGTGGTATTCCCGGCCAAGAGCGAGCGGGGTCTCGCTGAGGAGACGGCACCCGCCGAGTGAGAGATCGATCAGGGCGCCTTCACCTTCGATATCATCCAGGAGTTGGGCTGGAACGACAAGCTGCTTAAATGAAAAGAGGGCGCTGGACGGTGTGATAATGCGTTGGTGTTTTCGCAGATCGATGATGCGTTTAGGCTGTGTGTTTGGCTGCGACATCGGTTCTCCAAAACTCTCTGGCATCATAAGAAACGATCGGCTGGTTGCCAAGGGAATTGATGTTTTGGCTTTGTTCTCGGTTCAGGCACAGTGTTCGGTCTGTGTATGGTTGATGAATGCCGTTGTCGAGACGAGGGGAGTAGGGGGCGGTTGGGAAGCAAGTTATTTATCGATGGCGAACTTCTTGAGTTTGGCCAGCAGCGTTTTGTAGTCGATGTCCAATGTTTTGGCGGCGGCGGTTTTATTGCCTCCGCTTGCGTCGAGGACGCGCAGGATATGTCGCCGTTCGATGTCATCTAGCGTCAGTTCTGCGGGATCGTCTGTCCGGGGAGCGCCCGTGGATTTCGGCAGTACCTGTTCGACGTCAGCTTGGGTGATGAGCCCGGTTCCGGTGCTCATCAAGATAATCCGTTCAATCACATTCCTCAGCTCACGTACGTTGCCAGGCCAGGCATAGGTGGTGAGACGCTGCAACGCGTCTTTGGCAATGGTCCGTTTGGCGGTGCCGGGGATTCGGACGGTGTGAAGAATATGCTCGATCAGTGCAGGGAGGTCCTCGGTGCGCTCGCGTAACGGCGGAACTTGGAGCGTCACGGTATTGATGCGATAGAGAAGGTCGTCACGAAAGCGGCCTTGGTGGATGAGTTCCTGAATGTCCTGATTTGTGGCGCCGACGATGCGCACATCGGCTTGCAAGGTGCGAGTGCTGCCGACCGGGCGATATTCGTTGCGATCGAGAAAGCGAAGAAGACTGACCTGCATCGGGCCCGGCATCTCGCCGAGTTCATCGAGAAAGAGGGTGCCCCCTTCTGCTGCGGCGATCAGACCGATCTTGGTTCCGGTGGCGCCGGTAAACGATCCCTTTTCGTGGCCGAAGAGTTCGCTCTCAAGTAACTCCCGGCTGATGGCGCCGCAATTGATGGCGAGAAATGGACCTGTGGCTCGCCGGCTGAAATCATGGAGTAGCCGGGCAACGACTTCCTTGCCGGAACCGGTTTCCCCCTGAATGAGGACGGGTGCATTGGAGGGCGCGACCTGCGCGATTTGGGCCTTGAGCTTCTGCCAGGCCTGGCTCGGTCCTTCGATGATGACATCGCGCGTGAAGCCTCCATGCCGGGCCGCCAGGTTCTCTTTTCTCAGCGCGCGGACGGTCCTGAGCTTACTCAGCGCCGTTTTCACCACGCCGGTGTCAAAGGGGGTCTCTTTCACGAGGAAATCCCAGGCTCCCTGCTTGATCGCATCGACGGCATCTTTCACATCACCGTGGCCGGTCAGCATCAGCACATCGACATCGGGCTGATGCTCGGCGATCCACTTCAGGACCGCCCGCCCATCCATGCCGGGCATCCGCAGATCCGTAATCACGCAATCGAAAGGCGCGGCTTGCAAGGCGTCGATGCCGGCCTGGCCCTGCTTCACGGCTGTGACCTGGCAGCCCTCCTCGCGCAGGGCCTGTTCAAGGACCAGGCGGACATATTCTTCGTCGTCGATGATGAGTGTGCGCATCACTGCACCTGGTTGGGAAAGGCGATGAAGAACGTGCTACCTTGACCGGGCGTGGATTCCGCCCACACCCGCCCGCCGTGTTTCTCCATCACGAGTTTCACGATCGCAAGACCGACGCCGGTGCCTTCGTATTTGCCGGGACTATGGAGCCGCTCGAAGAGGCCGAAGATTTTGTCGGCCTGGCCGGCGTCGAACCCGATGCCGTTGTCGCGAATCCAAAGAATATGTTCGGTTGCTGTCTGCTGTCCGCCGATGGTGATAGCCGGCATGGCGGTGTGACGGGAAAACTTCAGCGCGTTGTCCAATAGATTCGTGATGGCCTGGCGCACGCTGACCGGCTCGCCATAGAGGTCGGAGTACGGCAGATTGACCGTGATCTTTGCTTTGGTGCCTGTCAGGAGCTGTTGGCGATCGACCAGCAGGCTGGAGATCGTCTCCATGACGTTGAAGCGAAGGCGGGGAAGGTTCTGTTGTTCCAATCGCGAGTATTTCAACAGCGCATCAATCATATGGGTGAGGCGGAGGGCAGAGCTACGGATGATGGTAATGTGGTGCTGGAGTTGCGCGTCGTTCGAATCGGCGAACTGTTTTTCGAGCAGAGAGGAAAACCCTTCGATCTCGCGCAAAGGGCCCTTCAGGTCATGGGCGATTGAATAGGTAAAGGCTTCCAGCTCCTTGGTCTTTCGTATCAAGGCCGTGCTGTGATCCCGCAGGCTCGTCAGCATCGTGGTGAGCGAGCCGGCGAGGGCGCCGACTTCGTCCCGACTGGGCCAGGGCTCGAATTGCGCGGCAAGATCGTGGTGCGCGACACGGTCGGCGGTGGCTGCCAGGCGCCGGAGGGGGTTGGCGACCTGTCGCTTCATGATCGCATAGACCGTCACGATCAACAGCCCGAGTACACCGATAATCCCCACCACCATAGTCCGGGCTTGATCGACTAATCGATCCCCTTCGATCTTCATTTCCACGTCGATGTTTCGATGCACCTCAATTAAAGACGCAATCGCGTCCTGTGTGCGTGCAGCCGCTTGTTCGTAGGTCGTTTCAGCGGCGGGTGGGGTACTGAGTTTATTGGCGAACGCCGTTGCCAGATCTTCCCGCTGTGCGCGTAGCGAGGTCAATCCATCGGCGATGGCGACGATCGCCAGGTCTTCCTGTTCGGCCAGGTCGATCCGGCCATGGTGTTCCAACATGCCATAAAGGATTGGATGGGTCCGGGCGGCGTGGGTGGCCTGATAGGTGTCGAGAGCCGCGAGGGTGCGCCGTTCAATAGCGGCAATGGCCTCGAATCCCGCAGTCCGGTCTGTATCGGAGAGATGTTCACGGACGTGATGCATGCGGGTTTCAATCTCGCCCACATTACGGAGCATTTCCGAGGCGGTGATGACACCGGGAATTGTGATGCGCTGGTGGCGATCGACGTAACTGTTCACCCGGGACAGGTAGACGAGTGTGGCGGAGAAACTGCCGACGAGAAGCAGCAGGATCAATCCGAAGGCGACGGCGAGTTTCTTGCCGATGGAAAGTCGGGCGATTAAGTTAGGTGGTATCGAAGGCATGGCCAACGGTACCACAGCATGGAAGACACTGCTAGGCTGCCAGGGATTAAGGTGCTACCTCATCACAATCTTTCCGCTTTTATCCCAGAACCAGAACACGGAAATATTTGGATAGATCGCATTCATCGCATTGTGTCCGGCGACAGTGAATAAACAACCTGCTGCGACCATCCAGTTCTGCGAAAAATTCCATTGCAGGGCTGGTTCGACGCCGACGATTGAAAAGCCTTTCAGCTGGCCGGAGGTGACTGGATGCCCATCTGCTCGCCAGGTCGTGCCGTGCAACGTGCTGAGTTCGATATTGTACCCGAGCCCATTCTTGGCATCGACGATATGTTCGAAGATAAGGCGGGTATTGATGACATCTCCTGAGTACATTGTTCTTCCTCCGCTCTCTCCGGGCACGGCGTAGGTATAGAACACGGCGGCGCTGATCCGGATAGGCTCGAAATTCTTGCGGGTCATGATGCCCTGAGTAATGCCGTATTCTCCGAATCGCGTGCTCGGGAGGCGGCCGAGCGGGGAGAATCCTCCGGGTGGACGTTCCGCACCGGTCCATCGGCTGGTGGGAAGCACAATCTGAGAAAAGTGGGTAATTGAAGGGCGCCAGCTATCCGGATCCTGGATGATAGGACGGTACTTCATGACGAGTGAGACGTCACCGAAGCTTGTGTCCGATGTGCGAGTCCCATTCTGGTTAGCCCAGAAGGTGTTCATCGATAGGGCCGCTCCCACCTCGACATGATTACTAAGTCCGTAGGCTGCATTCACGGATGGCGAGATTTGGTAGAGATGCGCTGGACCGTTCTTGCTGTCGGTTGCAAAGCTAAACCGGTTCCCGAAGCTGCTCTCGCCGATTTGTGAAAAGAAGAATTCACGGACGGACAGCTGTCCTTTGGGCTGTGTATCGACTGACTGGAGCAGAATTGGTCCATGCGACAGAGGGTTCCAGCTTTGGCGATACTTTTTGATTTCCTCATCAGTCGGCACCCAGTCGAACGAGTGGGCGATGGGGGCCAGTGTCATGAGAAAGGGGAGGAGGAGGGCTGTGCGGAGGATCGTCATCCGGATCATTTCGTAACTTTTTCCTCTCCGTTAATTAAATATCTGTAAATCGATCAAGATTAAGTTGTATTTAAATATAGTAAATTGAGTTATATTATCAACAATAAGCTTTTTGAATGGCTGAATCAAAATAAAGGTAGTGTTTCTGATCAATTATTGGCGTATTCATAGGCCGTTGCATAAAAGTATAGTTGACAAATGGAAAATATTATTGCTATGTGATTCAGCATGCCTACGAAAAAATCCGTCCCAAGAGTCCCTTCTATTTTTCTGAATCGACTCAAGGAAGTTCGTACTGCCAGAGGGCTTTCGCAGGGTGAGTTAGCGGCTCGTGCGGATATTACCCGCCAGGCTATTTCATCAATCGAAGCCAATCGGTATCTCCCCACCACGGTTGTGGCGCTTCAGCTCGCGCGGGTGCTGAACACATCGGTTGAGGATCTGTTCTCGCTGCAATCCGCCGGTGAAGTGATTGAAGCCAGATTGATTGATGTGCCGGGGCCGGCGTCTTCTGCCGGTCCACTGCCCCGTGTGAAAGTTGTGAAAGTGAACGGTCGATATCTTGCGCGACCCGTGACAGGCCTCGGCGAAGTATTGAGTTATACGGTCGCGGCCGATGGATTTCTTGAATCGCAGGAAGCGAGTCGGCGCGGGCGTTCAGATACACCGGTCGTGCAGGTGCGGCTCTCGCGCGACCGGCAGGCGATTGAGCAGGAGATTGCCGTAGCCGGATGCGATCCGGCGATTTTCCTGGCAGGGGAACATCTTCGTCGTCGGAAGGATTCGACCAGTGTGGTCGGTTGGACGATGGGGAGCACGGCCGCGCTTCAGGCCTTGCAGCGGGGCGAAGTGCATGTGGCGGGGATTCATCTGACGGACGATTCGACGGGTGAAAGTAATCTGCCGTTCCTCCGTCGTCATTTGAAGGCAAGCGCCTATGAAGTGATTACGTTTGCCACCTGGGAAGAGGGATTGCTCGTTCGTTCTGGCAATCCTAAGCAGGTTCGAACGATTGCCGATCTTGTGCGCGATGATGTGACGGTGATCAATCGGGAGGAGGGTGCCGGCGCGCGCCTGCTGCTCGATCAGCGGCTGCGTGCGGCGGGTTTCGTCGGTTCGCAGGTGAAAGGGTACGATCGCACGGCGGCGTCCCATCTCCATGTCGCCCGTCTGGTCTCGGAAGGGTGGGCGGATGTGGGGATGGGAATCAGATCCGCCGCGCAATCCTACGGTCTTGAATTCATTCTGTTACAGTCAGCGCGTTACGATTTAGTGGTGCCCAAAGCCTATCTCTCCAATCATCCGTCTTTGAAGCATTTCTTCGACACGCTGGCCAGTCGTCCGTTCCGGTCCGAGATCTCCGCCATCGGCGGGTATGACACGACGGACACGGGTAAG
>CAYHNM010000094.1:0-3411 GCA_964357985.1 uncultured Nitrospira sp.
TCGCCCAGGTGGATGACGTGGCCGCGGTGATCGGCCATGACCTGCACTTCGATATGGCGCGGTTCGAGGAAGTACCGTTCGAGATAGACGCTTTCGTTGCCGAACGTCGATTTGGCTTCGGCCTGGGCGGCTTGGAACGCGCGGGCCAGGTCTTCGGCTTTGTTGACGACGCGCATGCCGCGCCCGCCGCCGCCGGCTGTGGCCTTGATGATGACGGGGAAGCCGATTTTCTGCGCGGCTTGCAGCGCTTCTTCCTCGCTCCGGAGTTCGCCGGGGCTGCCGGGCGTGACGGGAAGGCCTCGCTTCATCACAATTTCGCGAGCCTTGGCTTTGTCGCCCAGCATGGCGATGTTCTCGGACGACGGGCCGATAAATTTGATGCCGATGGATTCGCAGACTTCGGCGAAGTGGGCGTTCTCAGACAAGAACCCGTAGCCGGGGTGAATGGCATCGGCGCCGGAGATTTCCGCCGCGCTCAGGACGTTGGGAATATTGCGATAGCTCAGGGCCGCTTCGGCCGGACCCACGCAGACCTTTTCATCGGCGGCGCGGACGTGCAGGCTGGCGGCGTCGGCTTCCGAATGGATGGCGACGGTTTTGATGCCGAGCTCTTTACAGGCGCGGATGACCCGGAGGGCGATCTCTCCACGATTGGCGATCAGAACTTTCTTGAACACGCAGTCACTCCGAGGTGTATCGATGGGGCGGACTATTGCGTCGCCTTGGGATCGATCAGGAACAGCGCCTGTCCGTATTCGACGGACTTCGTGCTCTCCGCCAGGATCTTCACGATACGCCCGTCGGTTTCAGATTCGATTTCGTTCATGAGCTTCATGGCTTCGACGATGCACAGCACCTGGCCCTTTTTCACATAGTCCCCGTCTTCTACATAGGGATCGGCGTCGGGCGACGGCGACCGGTAGAAGGTGCCGACGATCGGCGAGGTGATGGTGAACATTCCGGCCGTTTCTTCAGCCGAGGGGCCGGAGGACGGTGCCGGCTGGCTGCCGGACTGAGTGGACGCCGGCGCCGCTTCGTGCACTGAGGTGGTGACGGTCTTCATGCCGACTTCATGCCGCACACGAATACGGACGCCCTGCCGTTCGAGTTCCAACTCGGTCAAATTATTCCGTCGAAGCAGGTCAATGAGGTCTTGGATCTGCTTGGTCTGCGTGCCGGTCAAGATGGTGTCGGCTTGCCCCTGTGCTCCTGGAAAGGCCTGAGGGAGCACGATCGGTCGAGGCTGTTTCGTCTTCGGACGAGCCGGTTGCCGCTTCTTCACCGGACGCGCTCCACGTAGGATCTGGTGCGGGTGTCGATCTTAATCACGGTACCTACCTCCAGATAGAGGGGAACTTTGATGATCGCGCCGGTTTCGACCGTGGCGGGTTTGGTGCCGCCTGAAGCGGTGTCCCCGCGCACGCCCGGATCGGCGTCCACGACTTTGAGCTCGATAAAATTAGGGAGTTCGACGTCGATCGGTCGATGCTCGTAGACGAGGATCTTGACGATCATGTTTTCCTTGATCAGATCCGCATTCTCTCCCAAGGTCTTCTTTGCAAACGTCAGCTGTTCGAAGCTTTCATTATCCATGAAGGTGTAGTCGTCGTCGGTGGCGTAGAGAAATTGCATTTCCCGTTCATCGAGTTTCGGTTCTTCAAAGCGCTCGCCGGATCGAAACGTACGGTCGAGTAAGTTGCCGGTGAGATAGCTCTTCAACTTGGTCCGGACGAAGGCGCCGCCTTTGCCTGGTTTCACATGCTGAAACTCGACGATGTAAAAGGGGTCGCCTTCGACCATGAGGCGAACGCCATTGCGAAAATCAACTGTCGAAATCACTGCAGACTCCCTTCGTCCTCACACGGTGAATCAATGCGTGGTGCTCAAGCTTTTCGTCGGCGGGTTCGACGGACGGGTTTTGATGCGGCCCCGCCTGTTTTAGTGCCCTGCTCCAGGAGATGTTCGAGGAGCCCTTGGAGGGCGAGGAGATACCCGGCCGGTCCGAAGCCGGAGAGTTGCGCCATCGCCACTCCTGCGATGTAGGAATGATGCCGGAATGCTTCCCGCTGATAAATATTGGAGAGATGCACTTCCACGGTCGGCAGGGCGACGGCAGCCAGGGCATCCCGAATGGCCACGCTGGTATGGGTGTAGGCCGCCGGATTGATGATGATGCCGTGATATCCGGTCCGGGCTTCCTGGATCCAGGTGACCAATTCCCCTTCCACATTCGATTGGCGGGTGTCGACTTCAATGTTCAAGCTCTCGGCTGTCTGGGCAATGGCCGCATCAATTTCATCGAGCGTGGTGGTACCGTAAATCGATTGTTCCCGGGTCCCGAGCAGGTTGAGATTGGGGCCATGCAACACAAGGATCCGAACCATGTCAGGTACGCACTGCCTCCGAAGTCATGAAAAAGATTGATGGCATGAACACGATGCTCAGCGGCGGCATTCTAGCAGCCCCGTCCGAGAGGGTCAAACCTTTGGTCGGAGTTAAGAGGGAGTTGCGGTGGTTTCCGGAGAAGGGCGATCACGCCGGCGCGTCTGGATCGACTGCAGCATGCGCTCCAGTCGAGCGGTGGCGGCTTGGTTTCGCGATGGAGCAGCAGGCGATGGGGGCTGTTCGGTGACGAGTGCAGTCGTCACTATAGCGTCACTGGGCGACGGCTCTTGGGTTGCGAGCTGGTCGATTTCAAGGGCGGAGGCCATGTTGGCGGTGGCATTGGCCACGATGTCTGGCATCGCTGGCTCCACCGCCGAAGGAGTGGTCGCTGCTTCTTGGACGGGGATGGCTAGCTCTGCAGCTGCCGGGGCGTGTGGCGGAGCGACTGCTGTTTTTGCCGATGGCGTCGTAGGTGTTTCTGATACGTTCGGGCTAGAGGCGCCGAGGGATGCGCGTAGCGAAAGCGATTCTTGATCCAATGGATTGAGGGCCAGGATGACGTCGCATGAGCGGAGCGCCTCGGCGGTGGAACCTTCGGCTGTGTAGATCTTTGCCAAGGTTCGATGCGCCCGGAGGTTTTCCGGACTGATCTTGATGGCTTCTTCCAGAATGGCTTTGGCTTTGGTCGGTTGGCTGAGTTGGTCATAGGCGCGGCCGAGCGCGACCATCGCGGTGATAAATCCTGGGTAGTATGTCAGCCCGTCTTCGAGGACTCCTGCCGCTTCTGACCACATGCCGGCTTTGCCATACTCCTCAGCCAATGGAATAAAGGCCTTGGAGGCAGGGTCTTTCGCCAGGGTGGTCGCATGACGATCGATTTCAGCGGCGTTGGCCCGGGATGCTGATGCCATTGAGGCTCCTATCGCACGGAAGCCGGAGTCTGTTTGCGAGGTTCGTTCTTCGCAAATTCTACAATGGTTGAGAGGATATCGTGAGCCAATTGTGATTTTGGACGGAGGTCGAAGG